>NZ_RCVZ01000011.1 GCF_003668575.1 Falsibacillus albus
TAAAATAAAAATTGAATTAACGTTGACGTTTGTTTTGTTCAGTTTTCAAAGATCAATTTCGCTGTCGCTCATCTGCGACTTTAATAATATAACACGGTCCCAATAAAGGTGTCAACGTTTTTCCTAAATTAATTTCATTTTATTTTTCATAGAGTTTTAGACTTATTTAAATCTACTAATAATAAGGCTTTGAAATACCGATACAGTAGTTTTCAAAATTGAAAAACAGCCCAGCAAGGGACTGTCATACGGTCAATGAAGGATATCTTCGATATGAAGGCTTCTTTGCTTTACAAGGTCCACAATGTCTCCGTTCTGCTCTAGCTTTACCAACGGCCTTGTCAACGAATCTGATTTCGTAAATAATACACTTCCTATTTCCCCGTTGGACAAAACCACCCTTGTCCCGATGGAAAGATTTCCGATGATGGATAGTAGACTTTTAACGACAGATATATCAAATTGCCCGAAGCTGTCCTCCTTGATCATCTCCAGTACTTTAAAAGGGGATTGCTTACTTCGATAGACCCGTTGGGAGGTCATAGCATGATAAACATCAGCCACTGCTATAATTCTAGAAATTTCATGTATCTTATCTATTTTTTCTCCTGCAGGGTATCCGGTTCCGTCCAGGCGTTCATGGTGCTGATAAATGGCCAGTTTGATTTCCTGCTTAAGCAACGGGGTGTCTTTGATCATTTTATAGCTGTTCAGCGTGTGCTGCTTGATCTCTTCATACTCACGCTGTAATAATGTTGTTTTTTTGAAAAGGATGGTGGGGCTGATTTTGGACATTCCACAATCACTCAAAACACCCCCGAGGGCAACTTGATTATATACGCCTTTTTCATAGCCTAGTTTTTTGGCCAATACGGCACTCAATAAACCAACCGCAATGGAATGGTGATAGAAATATTCTTCCTGTGAGGAATAGTGGTGAATTTCATATAGTTTGTCAGTATCTTCGATTACTTTCTCCAGGAGCGGCATGACTATGGAGCGTATATTTGCAATATCCACACTGCCTCCGGATTGCCATTTCGTAAATTCAATTTTGAATTCTTGGATGGATTTTAAATAGAGCTCGATAAATTCAGGCTGTGCTTCCTTTCCATCTCGTGAAGTGGAAGAGGATTGATTGTTCGGCTCTTCAGTGCCGTTCCTTGGTTTGAATAAATCGCCATTGACCAAAGTTCTTTCTATATGTACTTCTTCAATGGAGAAATCTTTTAACACATTGATATGAAGTTCAGATAATATCGTTTTTTTGGCGATGATCGGGAAGCTTGTCATGCCAAATACTTCTTTTTCGAGAATGCACCCTTCTTTCAGTTCGTTTACATTGACCCGCAAATTGTCCACCCCTGTGAAAAATGACTTATATTTTTCTTTATATTACCAAAAAAGAGGCGCCAATGGCGCCTCTTTTTTTTATTCTTCGGATTCATTGTCATTTTCAATTGTTTCTTCGTTTTGATCGAAGCCGTCCTCTTCTTCATCGGCTTGATCCATTTCTTCCTCTTTTTCGACTTTCGCCACTGTTGCGACGTAGCCTTCTTCGTCCAAACGGATCAGACGCACACCTTGCGTGTTTCTTCCCATTTGGGAAATATCGCTTACTGCCATGCGGATCAGTACTCCATTTGCTGTAATCAGCATCAAGTCTTCTTCGCCGGAGACAGTTTTTACAGCGACGACTGCTCCATTTTTCTCAGTGATGTTACAGGTTTTCAGACCTTTTCCACCTCGTGTTTGGATTCGGTATTCACCTGCAGGTGTCCGCTTACCATAGCCATTTCGTGTGACGATAAGGACATCGTTTTCCTCTTCAAGGATTTCCATGCCGACGACTTCATCATCATCGGTCAATGTAATCCCTTTGACGCCCGTTGCAGTACGGCCCATCGAGCGGACATTCGTTTCAGGGAATCGAATGAGCAATCCGTTTTTCGTTCCGATGATCATATCCTTTTCGCCATCGGTCAGCTTGACGGAAATCAATTCATCTTCTTCACGGATATTGATCGCGATCAATCCGTTCGTCCTGATATTGGCAAAGTCCGTAACAGGAGTACGTTTTGAAATCCCTTGCTTCGTCGTGAAGAACAAGAACCAATCCTCTACAAATTCTTCAACGCGGATAATGGTGTTCACCCATTCATCCTGATCGACGCCAAGCATATTGATAATCGGAATTCCTTTTGCCGTACGGCTGTATTCAGGAATTTCATATCCTTTTGCCTTGTATACTTTCCCTTTATTCGTAAAGAAGAGAATGGTGTCATGGGTTGATGTTGTCAAGAGATGTTCGACGAAGTCATTCTCGTTCGTCCCCATGCCCTGTACACCGCGGCCGCCGCGTTTTTGGCTGCGGTAAGTCGATAATGGCAGCCTTTTGATGTAGCCATTATGCGTGAGGGTCACCACAATATTTTCACGAGGGATCAGATCCTCATCTTCAATTTGATCAAGGCCGGCAGCTGTAATTTCAGTCCTGCGCTTGTCATCGAAACGATCCTTGATTTCAATTAATTCTTCACGGATGATTTCAAGGACTTTTTCTTCATCAGCCAAGATTGCTCTTAATTCAGCAATCAATTGGACAAGGGCGTTATATTCTTCTTCAATCTTTTCCCTTTCCAAACCTGTCAAGCGCTGAAGTCGCATATCAAGGATGGCCTGTGCTTGTTTTTCTGAAAGTGAGAAGCGTTCCATCAATCCTTCACGGGCTATCTCGGTTGTTTGAGAGCCCCTGATCAAGGCAATGATCTCGTCGATATGGTCCAGGGCGATTCGCAGCCCTTCCAAAATATGAGCCCTTGCTTCTGCTTTCTTTAATTCGAATTCGGTTCTTCTGCGGATGATCACTTTTTGATGATCCAAGTAATGCACTAAACATTGCTTGAGGTTCAAAACCTTCGGCTGACCATCGACCAGGGCAAGAAGGTTGATCCCGAAGCTTGTTTGAAGTGCCGTCTGTTTATATAGATTATTTAAAAGGACATTGGCATTCGCATCCTTGCGGACCTCGATTACGACGCGCATCCCGTTGCGGTCTGATTCATCGCGTAAATCGGTGATGCCGTCGATTTTTTTATCGCGTACAAGCTCTGCGATCTTTTCAATGAGCTTCGCTTTATTGACTTGGTATGGAAGTTCATGAATCAGAATGGTTTCTTTTCCATTCGCTTTTTGTTCAATTTCTACTTTGGCGCGAAGTGTAATCGATCCCTTTCCTGACTCATAGGCACGGCGGATCCCGCTGCGTCCCATGATCAAACCGGCCGTCGGGAAATCAGGGCCAGGAATGATATCCATCAGTTCCTGAATGGTCATTTCCGGATCCTTGCTGACTGCCAGAACACCGTCGATGACTTCACCTAGCTGGTGCGGAGGGATATTCGTCGCCATTCCCACCGCGATTCCGGATGATCCATTCACCAAAAGGTTTGGGAATCGAGAAGGAAGCACAACCGGTTCACGTTCCGAACCATCATAGTTATCTTTATAGTCGATTGTGTCCTTGTTGATGTCACGGATCAATTCCATAGCGATTTTGGACATTCTTGCTTCCGTGTAACGCATAGCAGCAGCTGCGTCGCCATCGACCGAACCAAAGTTCCCATGTCCGTCCACCAGCATGTAGCGATAGTTGAAATCCTGCGCCATCCGAACCATCGTGTCATAAACCGCGGAATCTCCATGTGGATGGTATTTCCCGATGACTTCACCGACGATACGGGCTGATTTTTTATAAGGCTTATCCGATGTCATGCCCAAATCGTTCATTGCATATAAAATACGGCGGTGAACAGGCTTCAAACCATCACGTACGTCCGGCAGTGCACGAGAAACGATGACGCTCATTGCGTAATCCAAGAAGGATGAACGCATTTCCTGGCTTATATTAATCTCGTTTACTCTAGAATTAGGCGTTTCAGCCATAGTTGTGACCTCCTTTGCTTAAGAAAATAAGCATTCTGCAATAATATGTAAACACAGGATAGATTCTCAGCATCAACCTGATTTCATCATCTATCCTGTTAACATTTTTAAATATCTAGATTCTTGACGTATAAAGCATTTTCTTCAATGAAATTTCTGCGGGGCTCGACTTTATCCCCCATCAAAATCTCAAAGGTTTCATCCGCTTCGATCGCATCCTCAAGACTCACTTGCAGCAAGGTTCTTGTTTCTGGATCCATCGTCGTTTCCCAAAGCTGCTCAGGATTCATTTCACCAAGACCTTTGTAGCGTTGGATGCCTGGTTTCGGCTGTGCAGGCAGCTCGCCCAAAATCTGATCGAGCTGACGGTCATTATAGGCATATTCCACCTTTTTACCTTGCTGAATCTTATATAAAGGCGGCTGTGCGATATAAATATAGCCTGCTTCGATGATTTGCCTCATATAACGATAGAAGAACGTTAATAAGAGCGTACGGATATGGGCTCCATCGACATCAGCATCAGTCATGATGACGACTTTATGATACCTTGCCTTTGAAATATCAAAGTCTTCGCCAATCCCGGTCCCAAGGGCCGTAATGATCGCCCTGACCTCATTGTTGGACAGGATTTTATCGAGGCGTGCCTTTTCCACGTTAATGATTTTACCTCTTAAAGGCAAAATCGCCTGGAAATGGCGGCTGCGTCCTTGTTTGGCAGAGCCGCCCGCAGAGTCGCCCTCAACGACATATAGTTCACTGATGGATGGGTCGCGTGATGAGCAGTCCGCAAGCTTGCCGGGCAAGCTTGAAATCTCCAATGCACTCTTACGGCGCGTCAATTCACGGGCTTTTTTGGCAGCGAGTCTTG
The DNA here is from genome assembly GCF_003668575.1 of Falsibacillus albus. Lineage (NCBI taxonomy): Bacteria > Bacillati > Bacillota > Bacilli > Caryophanales > Bacillaceae > Falsibacillus > Falsibacillus albus. Next base: position 4,817 of record NZ_RCVZ01000011.1, read on the forward strand.
CACGTGCAGCCATTAATCCTTTGTCCACAACCTTCCGAGCGACGGTTGGATTTTCAAGCATGAAGGTTTCGAAACGTTCCGAGAAGATTGCATCTGTTATGGTCCGCACTTCGGAGTTTCCAAGCTTCGTCTTCGTTTGGCCTTCAAATTGAGGGTCTGGATGCTTGATGGAAACAATGGCGGTGATCCCTTCACGTACATCTTCGCCGGAAAGATTCGAATCACTATCCTTATATATTCCGTTCTTGCGGGCATAATCATTAATGACGCGGGTCAAAGCCGTCTTGAACCCGGATTCATGCGTCCCGCCTTCATACGTATGAATGTTATTGGCAAAAGAGTAGATATTACTTGAGAAGCCATCATTGTACTGCATGGCAATTTCAACCGTGATCCCTTCTTTTTCACCTTCCATGTAGATTGGTTCTTCATGGATGACATCTTTCGAACGGTTTAAATGCTCTACATAGGATTTAATCCCGCCTTCGTAATGGTATTCATTTTTACGCGTTTCTTCACCGCGTTTATCTTCAATGGATATTTTAATTCCCCTGTTCAGGAATGCCAGTTCACGGATACGGTTTGCTAATGTATCAAAATCATATTCTGTCGTTTCCGTAAAGATTTCAGGGTCTGGCTTAAAATGAGTGATCGTACCAGTCTTGTCCGTTTCACCGATAATTTTCAAATCGAAGGATGGAACACCTTTTTCGAATTTTTGATAGTGAATCTTCCCATCTCGATGTACGTAGACCTCAAGGACTGTGGATAATGCATTTACGACAGATGCACCTACACCATGCAGCCCTCCTGATACCTTATATCCGCCGCCGCCGAATTTTCCGCCTGCATGGAGGACGGTCATGATTACCTCTACGGCCGGCCTTCCCATTTTTTCATGGATCCCGACTGGAATCCCGCGTCCATTATCAGTGACTGTAATGGAATTGTCCTCTTCAATCGTTACTTTTATATCATCACAATAGCCAGCCAGTGCTTCATCGATACTGTTATCGACGATCTCCCAAACAAGATGGTGAAGACCTCTTCCACTAGTAGATCCAATATACATACCAGGACGTTTCCGGACCGCTTCAAGGCCTTCAAGCACCTGTATCTGATTTTCATCATAGGATTGTTCCTGCATTTCTTTTTGATCCATGGCCACTATCTTTTCACCTACACTTTCTAAACATGTCCACCATGTTCTTCTGTCGAATCTATATATGAATCCTTTATCAGGAATAAATGTTTGCTTCTATGGTTAATTTGGTAAATAGTGAATGGGACGCAGCACATCAAACTTATCGAATATGCTGTTCGCTCCATTTGAGCGATCTTTTTTTCAATGTGCCTGAAGCCAACGGTGAAAGGTAAATTTCTTTACTCGTGATCACTAAAGATTTATAGGATTTCTTCGCAAGATTTTGGACCGCCTGTCCTTTTTCTTCAAGAAATTGTTTGATATCTTCAGATGCCTGTACAGAATCTTTATCAAGTATGGCAATGATTTCATCCGTCCGAACCATAACATCCTCGCCAACATGAACATACATAGTCTTTCACCTCATTTCACCTGCTCCATCACACCGGTTTCAACTGAATAAGTTGCCGCTTCCTTTAGGGTCTGGTGATCGATTCCATCTACACTTGTAGTCGTGACGAAGGTTTGCACCCTTCCTTGGATGGTATTCAATAAATGTGATTGTCTGAAATCATCCAGTTCGGATAACACATCATCCAATAAAAGAATCGGGTACTCCCTGATTTCTTCATGAATAAGTTCAATTTCAGCAAGCTTCACAGATAAGGCAGTCGTTCGCTGCTGCCCCTGTGAACCGAAAGTTTGCACATCTCGGTCATTCACAAAAAACTGCAAATCGTCCCGATGCGGGCCGACCAGTGTAACTCCGCGATCGATTTCCCTTTTCCGGACGGCAGAAAATTTCTCTTCAAATACTCTTACCATTGTCGACCAATCACTCTCTTCTGATACATCAAGTGAAGGTTTATATTGGATTTTCAGCGTTTCGAGGTTCCTTGAAATCCCGGAATGAATCGGTTTCGCCCAATTTTCCAGCATCTGGATGAACTCAAACCGCTTTAATATAATTTTTGCCGCCACTTGGATGAATTGGTCGGTCAATACATCCAGCATCGTTTCATCCTTCTGCTTTTGCATTTGAAGAGCTTTTAAATAATGGTTCCGCTGCTGAAGGATTTTTTGATACTGACTGATATCGTGTAAATAAACAGGGGAAACCTGGCCAATTTCCATATCAATAAACCGGCGTCTCACTTGAGGGCTGCCTTTTACTAAATGGAGGTCCTCGGGAGCAAACATCACGACGTTCATATTCCCGACATATTGGCTTAATTTCTGCTGTTCAATATGATTGCATTTTGCTTTTTTCCCTTTTTTTGAAATGACTAGTTCCAAAGGGAGGGAGTTGTTGTTTTTTTGGATCCTCCCTTTTATTTTAGCATATTCCTCATCCCAGCGGATTAAATCTTTGTCATTTGATGTCCTGTGGGATTTTGCCATCGCCAAGACATAGATGGCTTCCATCACGTTCGTCTTTCCTTGAGCATTTTCTCCCAATATGACATTGACTTTGTTCTCGAAGGTTGCATCGAGGCTTTCATAGTTTCGATAATTTTTCAGCTGTAAATCTTTAATATACATGAGGTAACATCCTTTAGATTTACTCAGTGATTACAAACGTTCCGGCATCGGGAATGTATACTTCGTCCCCGACCTTTAGTTTTCTTCCTCTTCGCTGATCCTGTTCGCCGTTAATAAACACTTCATATTCACTCAAGAACCACTTTGCCATTCCGCCTGATTGAATGATTTCCGCCAGTTTAAGGAATTGGCCGAGCGTAATGATTTCCGTTTCGATCTTTACGTTCTGTTTCACGTTCTCACTCTTTCTTTTATAGTCTCTAATATTTTATTTTACTAAATGTTTATACCTAATACAAAGCATTCCTGAAATAAGGATCTTTTCGTAAAAATCTTATTTATCCACAGTAAAAATAACAATTTTTGATCATCCAGCTTTATTGGATTGGCAGCATAAAATAAAAAAGACTGACTCATTGGAGCTCGTCATGGCTGAGTCAGTCTTTTTCTTCTAGTAAGTCCTTACAGGTAAGATTAGCTGCAAGATGGAGTCATCATGTACAGGACGGATGATGAATGGTCTCATCGCACCTGTGAAATCGATTCTGATTTCAGTGCCTTCCAATGCCTTTAAAGCATCCATCATATATTTTGCACTGAATGAAATCTTCAAATCTTCGCCATTGATGGATTGGCTTTGAACCTCTTCTATTACCTTTCCGATTTCTGGGGAATTAGAGGAAATCTCCACGACTCCCGCTTCCAGCGTGCTGAATTTTACGACATTGTTTCTTCCTTCACGCGCAAGCAATGAGGCACGATCGATTGCCTGCAAGAATTCCTTCGAGTTAAGCACCAATTCAGTCTTGCTTTCATTCGGGATCAAGCGGCTCGTATCGGGATAGTTTCCTTCCAGCAATCTGGAGAAGAATAGCAGATGTTTTGCTTTAAAGAGAACTTGATTGTCAGTGATGACAATTTCAACCGCTTCATTTGTATCATCAAGGATTTTACTTAATTCATTTAAGCTTTTCCCTGGGATTACCACATTATAGTGTGCTTCGTTTTCTGTTTCGATGACCGCACTCCTCATTGCCAGACGGTGGCTGTCTGTTGCAATACAGGAAAGTTTGCCATTTTCAACCTTCCAGTTTACACCTGTCAAGATTGGGCGTGTTTCTGAGGTGGACACTGCAAAAACGGTTTGACGAATCAATGTTTTCAAAAGATCTGTAGGGACTTTGAAAATATTTTCTTCCGAGATTTGCGGAAGGTGTGGATATTCTTCAGGATCTAAACCATTTAAATTAAATTCTGCTTTCCCTGATCGAATCACAGTTTGAAAATGATTGATCACTTCGATTTCAACTACATCCTTTGGCAGCTTCTTTACGATTTCACTAAAGAATTTCGCTTGCAAAACGATTCCGCCAGTTTGTTTGATTTCAACAATTTCATCTCCTTCTTCCTCTTTCGGAATGAAAGATTCAATGGAAATATCTGAGTCGCTTCCTGTCAAAGTGACACCTTCATTTGTAGCGACGACTTTGATTCCTGTCAAAATGGGAATCGTTGTTCTGGAAGTGACAGCTTTTAAAACATCTTGGACACTTTCTACCAACCGATCTCTTTGAATGATAAATTTCATGTTTTTTCCTCCCGTTTATGCATATTCACGAAACATGAATCATATATTAATAATTTATAAAAAAATAGTAGAAGTACTAGTAGGGCCTGTAGATATGTGGATAACTACAGAAAACGAACGCAAACACAGTCTATCCACATGTGGACAGACTGTGTGTAAGTCAATCAAAATTATTCACAGTTTCCCACATGATAAAAAATGAATTAACTTTTCAGAAGTTCCTGCAATTCTTTAATTCTCTTTTCCATTTGGGAATCTGATTGAATCAATTTCGATATCTTTTCATGTGCATGAATAACAGTCGTATGGTCGCGCCCACCAAATTCTTCACCGATCTTGGGCAAAGAAAAATCGGTCAGTTCACGAGAAAGATACATGGCAATTTGCCTTGGAAAAGCAACTGATTTTGTTCGTTTCTTTGCCTTGAAATCTTCCAGCCTCACGCTATATTGTTCTCCAACAATCTTTTGAATATCGTGGATCGTGATTACCCTTGGCTTTGCGCTTGGAATGATATCCTTAAGAGCTTCTGCTGCCAAATCGGCATTGATATCTTTATTAATTAAGGATGAATAAGCAACAACACGTATAAGTGCACCTTCAAGTTCTCGAATATTCGTATCGATTTGGTTAGCTATATACAGCATTACTTCATTCGGGATATCCAGTCCTTCAGCTTTTGCTTTTTTACGCAAAATCGCGATCCGGGTCTCTAAATCCGGCGGCGTTATGTCTGTAATCAAGCCCCATTCAAAACGTGAACGCAGACGGTCCTCCAGCGTGGGGATTTCTTTAGGCGGCCGGTCACTTGAAATGACAATTTGCTTACTTTCTTCATGCAATGTATTAAATGTATGGAAAAATTCTTCCTGGGTCTGTTCTTTTCCAGCCAAGAATTGAATATCGTCTATAAGCAGCACATCAACATTCCGATATTTATTGCGAAAATCAACCGCTTTGTTATCTCGGATCGAGTTAATGAATTCATTTGTGAATTTCTCTGATGAAAGGTAAACCACTTTAGCCGACGGGTTATGTTCAACGACGTAATGTCCGATGGCATGCATCAAGTGGGTTTTTCCCAGTCCTACTCCCCCATAAATGAATAGTGGATTATAGGCTTTTGCAGGCGCTTCAGCTACAGCCAGCGAGGCTGCATGGGCAAAACGGTTTCCGGAACCGATGACAAAGGTGTCAAACGTATATTTCGGATTGAGCATGTTCAGAGGCAAATCAGCTTGGTCTTCATCTTTTTTCACCTTTTTTGGAGGCAATGGAATATCAAATTCTTCTTCATCCTGATTTTGAGGAATAATGAATTTTATCTCCAGTTCCTCTCCGGTAATGTCGTAAAGAACACCGGCAATCAATTGCGAATAGCGCCCTTCCAGCCAATCTCTTGCAAACTCGTTTGGCGCTGTAATCACTAAGGAATCACCCTGGAGTGAATGAGCCTTTGTCGATTTCAGCCATGTATCAAAACTTGGTTTGCTGATTTTTTTCTCTATGTCTGCCAGCGCTTTGTTCCAAAGATCCGCAATATTCTCCAATATCAAACCCTCCTTTACATAAAAATAAATTGTACAACCTTTGTACAATAGCGAAATGTCTAGACGTATAAAAATACAATAATATAAATGTGGAAAACTATATAATAAGGAAAGTAATAGATTTTCGACATCTTCCACCACTTGTGGACAACTTTTTCCAAAGGGAGTTGATAAACTGTCCACAAGATATCCACAATTTGTGGATAAATGAGTTATCCAGAACTTTATATTCAGAGTGAAAACACAATAATCATATCAAATTATCCTAGCAGGTGCAATGTTTTTTAATCATTATCCACAACTCCCTTCCGCTGTGCAAAAAACTTTTCCACAAGTTATTGATATGTGAAAAACTTGTCAATATGTGCTGTGGATAGTGAAAAACGTGTCGAAAACTATCCACAAAAAGAAAAGCGGAGTCGACTGTACAGGGGCGATGAGATTGAACTGAAGCGTTCGAGAAAACAGAAACACAAATTTCATGGTGATTCGAGAATTAATCTTCAAAATTTGCTTCGAGCTGTGTAAATTTAAAAATATCGATATCGATTTGGTGTTTTGAGAAGGCTGTGTTGTAAAAGATCTATTCATAGAATGTGAATTGGAACAGAGGTGCGAGCCTCCGGCGGGATTAGTGGGACAGGAGAATAGCAAGCATCCTGCACTTAGGAAGAAAACAGCCAGTAAGATGAAAACTTGCAAAAATAACAAAAAAACAGACAAAATGGAGGGAATAATTATAAAACATAAACATTGTCTGAAAAAAGCTCATATAAATTGGATCATCAAGCGTCATTGCCCCAAAGGAGAATGAAAATAATAGGAATAAGCGGTTAATTACCTATAAAACTTTTCATGTAGTAAATGTTATCTGCGAAAAGCACCAAGATATCTGCGAAAATTTCATTTTATCTTCGAATTTGCTTCATTTATCTGCGAAAAACCCCATATATCGATTCTTCTTCATTTCTCGACAAATTCTTCTCTATTATCAATTCCCTTCGCATGCTTGAAATGACTGATCATAAATTAATCGTTGCTCCCGTCTTAAAAATGTTCCCTGGGTCATTTCGAATTTGCTTATTTGCAATAAAAACTTTGCGAATACGCGGAAGTATAAGGAGATTCAGTGGGAGAGGAAGAAAATCCGCAGCGCATCAGTAGAAAATGGAAGATTGCCAGCGATCCAAAAAAAACCTGCAAAAATCTTCTGAACAAAATTGGAAATTTGAGAATGGAGTTGACAATTGGGAATCCCCCTCTATATAATTGAAAAGACTGTCTAATACCGAAATTTTTTTAAATCCTCAGGGAGGTGTCATATATGAAAAGAACGTACCAACCAAATAAGCGTAAAAGAAGTAAAGTACATGGTTTCCGCGCTCGCATGAGTTCAAAGACTGGACGTAAAGTTCTAGCTGCTCGTCGTCGTAGAGGAAGAAAAGTATTATCAGCATAGACCACTGAAACGTCTCAGTGGTCTTTTTTTTAGATATGGCTGTTTTCAAGAAGGTTTTTATCACAAAGTTTTTTTAAAATAGATTGTTGTATTTTATAGCTTTTCTTGGAAATATTACATCCTCTTGAGTTGATTGGAGCGGAAGGTGCGAGCCTCCGCTTATCCCTCGTAAATCGAGCGTCCTTCATCGGAAATCAACCTTGCACAACCAAAATAATTAATAAATGCCAACAAGCTTTAAGAAAAGAGCTATCGAATTAGGATGGTGGATACATGAAAAAATCTTATCGCATTAAGAAAAATGATGAATTTCAAGCAGTATTTAAAAAAGGAAAGTCATTTGCCAATCGTCAATTCGTGATTTATGTCATGAGGAGAGAAGGGCAATCGAATTTTCGAATTGGATTATCCGTTAGCAAGAAGATCGGGAATGCGGTCAAGCGCAATGAGATAAAGCGTTATGTGCGTCAAGTCTTCCTTGAATATAAAGATGCAGTCAAACCAGGGAACGATTATATTATCATCGCCAGGAAACCGGCGGCCGAAATGAATTTTCATGAAGTGAAAAAAAGCATGCTGCACGTTTTTAAAAGAGCAAATATGGTCAAGATTGATAGTAATAGGGATAGAATTGCAAACCCGGACAAGAAATAAATTTTATTGAATTTATTGAGAAAGGGAGGAAATAGTGATTGAAAAAAAGAATATTTCTTTTAATTGCTATTGTCGGAGTAATGGCTGTTTTCGCAGGATGCTCGCAAATAAAGGAACCGATCGATGCGAACAGTCAAGGATTTTGGAATGAATACATAGTTTATCCATTATCTAGCTTCATCATAATGGTGGCGAAATGGACTGGCGGCAGCTATGGGCTGTCGATTATCATCGTGACCATTCTCATCCGGCTGGCTATTTTTCCGCTGATGATCAAGCAAACCCAAAATACGAAAGCGATGCAGCAGGTTCAGCCGGAAATCGAAAAGCTTAAAAGCAAGTATAGCTCCAAGGATGCGAAAACCCAGCAGCAATTGCAGCGGGAAACCATGGAGCTTTATCAGCAATATGGGGTCAATCCATTGGCAGGGTGTTTGCCTTTGATCATCCAAATGCCGATATTGATTGGTTTTTATCATGCCATCAGCAGGACAAAAGCAATAGGGGAGCATAGTTTCCTATGGTTCGATTTAGGAGCGCCAGATCATCTTTATATATTGCCTCTACTAGCTGGAGTCACGACGTTCATTCAACAGAAATTGATGACGAAGGGAACGGAGAATCAAAATCCGCAAATGGCGATGATGGTATGGATCATGCCGATCATGATCATCATTTTTGCCTTTAACTTCCCAGCAGCATTATCGCTGTATTGGGTAGTGGGCAATATTTTCATGATTGTGCAAACCTATTTTATAAAAGGACCGGAGTTGAGTAAGATACAGACAACATCATCTACTGGTCCATCAGGAGGAGCGAAAAGGTGAAGGAAGTAACTGCGACTGGTCAAACTATTGAAGAAGCAGTGGAATCAGCTCTTGCTCAGCTTAATACAACGAAAGAACGCACTGAACTTCGAGTGATTGATGAGGGGAAAAAAGGTTTTTTAGGAATATTCGGAGCTCGTCCAGCCATCGTAAACATGAAAGTCAAGTTCGATCCCATTGAAGAAGCGAAACAATTCCTTCAGGATATTACAGCAAAAATGGGCATTGATGCTGAAATTGAAACGAAACAGGACGGTCGGGTCGTTGAAATCTATTTCAGCGGGGAGAAAATGGCGTTATTGATAGGAAAAAGGGGACAGACATTAAATTCCCTTCAGTATTTAACCCAGCTGGTGGTAAATCGTCATGGAGAACAATTCATTACGATCATGTTAAATGCAGAAGACTATCGAGAACGAAGAAAAGAGACGCTGGAAGATCTTGCGCAAAAAATGGCTTCAAAAGCTATCCGAACAAAAAGGTCGGTCAAATTGGAGCCGATGCCATCTTTCGAACGAAAAATCATTCATGCCGCACTTATGAAAAATAATCAGGTCAAAACCCATTCGGAAGGTTCCGAACCAAGCCGTTATCTAGTGATCAACCCTGCGAATGGCAGAAAAAATCTTTGAGGGAACAAACCTCAAAGGTTCAGACTATAGGCAAATTCGAAGAAATTTGAATTTGCCTATAGTCTTTTTTAATTTCTAAAGTTAATGGTGGTTGCATTCATTTTGGCTCCCTCTCGGAATTCAAACATCTTTCTGGAAAACAACCATTTCAGATTTTTTCATATATAGGCGCAAATCAACTTTGCACATACTTTGATGAATAGAAGCAAACTTTTCGAAATGATACATTGTTAAAAATCAACAGAAAAATATGTGCAAAGCCGACCGAGATTGTTATTCACATGTGGATAAGTTAAAATAAAACAAGAAAATATACGATGTACGGCGATTTGTGGATAACTTTCGGGTTTATCTTCTTTTTAATCAAGTTTGTCTGTGATATTCTATTAATTTAGAGGACAAAAAGGATAGAAAAAATCTCTTATATATAAAGACTGCTTTTGAAAGATGGAAGGCAGTCAAAATCGATCATGATAAAGGAAACGAGGTGAGATGCATGGAATTTGATACGATTGCAGCGATTTCAACTCCGATGGGAGAAGGAGCGATCGCGATTGTACGATTGAGCGGGGAACAAGCCGTCCAAATAGCAGATGCAGTATTCAAGGGCGTCGGCAATAAAAGACTTGTGGACCAAACCTCGCACACCATCCATTATGGCCATATTATAGATACGAAGACAGAACAAGTAGTGGAAGAAGTCATGGTTTCCCTGATGAAAGGTCCGAAAACTTTTACGAGGGAAGATGTTGTAGAGATCAATTGCCATGGAGGATTAGTATCCGTTAATCGAGTCTTGCAGCTTGTGTTGAATCATGGGGCGCGCTTGGCAGAGCCTGGTGAATTTACGAAAAGGGCTTTTCTTAATGGACGGATTGATTTATCACAGGCGGAAGCCGTCATGGATTTGATCAGGGCGAAGACGGATCGGGCCATGAATGTTGCCATCGGACAAATGGAAGGAAGGCTGTCCAAGCTTATCCAAGGGCTTCGACAGGAAATCCTTGAGACTTTGGCGCATGTGGAGGTCAATATTGACTATCCAGAGTACGATGATGTCGAAGAAATGACACATCAGATCCTGGTTGAAAAAGCGGCGCATGTGAAAACGGAAATTGAAAAACTGATTAGAACCTCTCAACAAGGGAAAATATTAAGAGAAGGATTATCGACCGTCATTGTCGGCAGGCCGAATGTTGGGAAATCTTCTCTATTAAATAGCCTGGTACATGAAAACAAAGCCATCGTAACGGATATTCCCGGCACGACAAGGGATGTCATTGAAGAATATGTAAACGTACGCGGCGTACCATTAAGGTTGGTCGATACTGCCGGGATTCGTGAAACGGAAGATATCGTTGAAAGAATCGGTGTGGAGCGGTCGCGGAAAGTATTGAAAGAAGCTGATTTGATTCTTTTAGTATTGAATTATTCGGATGAACTGACCCAGGAAGACGAGAACCTCTTCAAGGCCGTTGAAGGGATGGACGTCATTGTCATCATCAATAAAACGGACCTGCCGCAGCAGATTGACATGGATCGAGTGGAAGAACTCGCCAAAGAGCATAAGGTCGTGACCACTTCTTTGCTTCAGGAACAGGGAGTCGATGAATTGGAAGAGGCCATTTCTTCGCTGTTCTTTGAAGGTGAGATTGAGGCAAGTGATATGACCTATGTATCCAACAGCCGCCATATAGCACTATTGAATCAAGCATTGCAAGCGATTGAGGAAGCCATACATGGAGTCGAGATGGGGACTCCTATTGATATCGTTCAAATCGATTTGACGCGTACATGGGAATTGCTTGGTGAAATCACCGGTGATTCCGTTCATGAAAGTCTGATTGATCAACTATTTTCTCAATTCTGCCTAGGGAAATAAGATTTAAGGAGGAACACGAACATGCATTATGAGGCAGGTCAATATGATGTGATTGTTATTGGCGCTGGACATGCTGGTGTGGAAGCTGGATTGGCCTCTGCCAGGATGGGAGCGAAAACGTTGATCGTTACCATTAACTTGGACATGGTTGCTTTTATGCCTTGCAATCCTTCCGTAGGAGGTCCGGCAAAAGGAATCGTCGTAAGGGAAATTGATGCGCTTGGCGGAGAAATGGGGAGGAATATCGATAAGACCCATATCCAGATGCGTATGCTGAATACAGGAAAAGGACCGGCAGTGCGGGCATTGCGTGCGCAGGCCGATAAATTTACTTATCAGCATGAAATGAAGAAAACGATTGAGAATGAACCGAATGCTACCCTTCTTCAAGGGATGGTCGAGGAATTGATCGTGGAAGACAGCGAAGTGAAAGGTGTCATCACACAAACCGGAGCGGTCTATAAGGCGAAAACGGTTGTCATTACGACTGGAACCTTCCTTCGCGGGGAAATCATCCTTGGTGATTTGAAATATTCAAGCGGTCCGAATAACCAGCAGCCGTCCATTAAATTGTCCGAGAATTTGCAGAAGCTTGGATTTGATATGGTGCGCTTCAAAACAGGCACCCCTCCAAGGGTCAACAGCCAATCCATCGACTACAGCAAGACGGAAATTCAGCCCGGTGATGATGTACCAAGGGCTTTTAGCTATGAAACGACTAAATATATAACAGATCAGCTTCCATGCTGGCTGACCTATACAAATGATCAGACCCATGCGATCATCGACGACAATCTTCATCGCTCACCGATGTATTCGGGTATGATCAAAGGGACGGGGCCACGCTACTGTCCATCGATTGAGGATAAAGTTGTCAGATTCCATGACAAACCCCGCCACCAAATCTTTTTAGAGCCTGAAGGAAGGAATACACAGGAAGTATATGTACAGGGACTTTCGACAAGCCTTCCAGAAGAAGTGCAAAGGAAGATCCTTGAAACGATTCCTGGTTTGGAAAAGGTTCAAATGATGCGTGCGGGATATGCCATAGAATATGATTCAATCGTTCCAACCCAGCTATGGCCGACTTTGGAAACGAAAAAAGTTCGCAGCCTTTATACCGCAGGCCAAATTAATGGGACATCAGGATACGAAGAAGCAGCAGGCCAGGGGTTGATGGCTGGAATCAACGCAGCATGCCGGGCATTAGGGAAAGATGAAGTCATTTTAAGCCGCTCAGATGCCTATATCGGTGTATTGATAGATGACCTTGTCACCAAAGGAACAAATGAACCATACCGTCTATTGACTTCAAGGGCTGAGTACCGCTTGCTTCTGCGCCATGATAATGCCGATTTGCGCCTCACAGAAATCGGGCATCGAATCGGTTTGATCAAGGAAGAACGATATGAGCGATTCCAATTGAAAAAGGCAAAGATCGAAGAAGAGAAAAACCGCCTCAAGTCAATCATCATTAAGCCGAATGATGAAACGCAGGCAGTCATCCAAGAAGCAGGAGGAAGCTTGCTAAAGGATGGAATCCGTGCTTCTGACTTATTGAAGCGGCCTGAAATGAATTATTCCCACATTAATAAGCTCGTTCCCGCAGATGAAGAGTTGTCCGCAGATGTGGAGGAGCAAGTGGAAATTCAGGTTAAATATGAAGGATACATCGAGAAGTCGCTTCAGCAAGTGGATAAAATGAAGAAAATGGACAATAAGAAAATCCCTGACAATATTGATTATGATGCCATCAACGGTCTTGCATCCGAAGCACGCCAGAAGCTGAAGGAAGTGCGTCCGCTTTCGATTGCACAAGCCTCAAGGATATCTGGGGTGAATCCTGCTGATGTCTCCATCCTATTGGTCTACATCGAACAAGGGAAAATTGCCAAAGTATCTGGAAATTAATAGTTAAGGAAGGATTGACCGATGAATATCGAGCAATTTACTGAGATGTTGGAGGAAAAGGGGATTTCCCTTTCCTCTCAACAGCTTTCACAGTTTGAAAAATATTATCACTTGCTTGTCGAGTGGAATGAAAAAATGAATTTAACAGCGATCACCGATAAGGAAGAAGTCTACTTAAAGCATTTTTTTGATTCCATATCAGCTGCTTTCTACGTGGATGATTTCCAAAAAGAATTACATATTTGCGATGTGGGGGCAGGAGCCGGATTTCCCAGCATCCCATTGAAAATATGCTTCCCGAACATCAAAGTGTCCATTGTCGATTCACTCAATAAGAGAATCACGTTTCTTGAAAATTTAGCGAAAGAGCTTGGGCTTGAAGGAACATATTTTTACCATGACCGGGCTGAAACATTCGGGAAAAAGGAAGAACACCGGGAAACATACGACCTCGTTACGGCCCGTGCGGTAGCCAGAATGTCGGTGTTGAGTGAGCTATGTCTGCCATTAGTGAAACCTGAAGGACATTTTATCGCCATGAAGGCCTCCAGTGCCAATGAGGAGTTGGACGCTGCTAAAAAGGCGATTCATATCCTTGGAGGAAAACTTGAAAAGGTTCATTCATTTGAGCTTCCCATTGAAAAAAGCGAAAGAAACATAATCGTTGTTCGAAAACTAAAAAACACTCCCAAAAAGTATCCTCGGAAACCTGGGACACCAAACAAAACCCCGTTGGAATAGGTGATGGGTCCTGTGAAATTGGTAAGGTGAAATGTTTGAAAATGTCATTTTGTTTGCAGGAACTTATCTAGGGATAGAGAATACTTAATAAGGGAGTTTCTTAAAGGTGGTGTAGGACATGAAGCATCCTTTCTCTCGTTTATTCGGCTTAGGCGATAAAGAAGAAGAACAACAAGAGAGAGAAGTAGAAGTAGCGGTTGATCCAGATCAAGAAGAAGTGAAGAAAATTCCCGTTTCAAAAATTGTCCCCAATCGTTTTCAACCGAGAACTGTTTTCGATGAAGAAAAAATAGAAGAATTGGCTCGTACCATTCACATACATGGCATCATTCAACCGATCGTCGTACGCGAATTCGATGAAGAACAATATGAAATTATTGCCGGGGAAAGACGTTGGCGTGCAGTCCAGACGCTGGGCTGGGAAACTGTTCCGGTTATTGTCAAAAACTTTAGTGATACAGAAACGGCCTCTGTCGCATTGATCGAAAATCTTCAGCGCGAGGAGCTTTCCCCGATCGAAGAGGCGATGGCCTACGGGAAATTGCTTGAACTGCATAACCTGACCCAGGAAGCACTGGCACAGCGGCTGGGCAAAGGTCAATCAACTGTGGCGAATAAGCTCAGGCTTCTGAAGCTTCCCCAGGAGGTTCAGGATGCGCTGCTGCAGAAAGCGTTGACTGAGCGCCATGCAAGAGCCTTGATTCCTTTGAAGGATCCTGTCAAACAGGTCCAAATCATGAATGAAATCATTGAGAAAAACCTAAACGTGAAACAGACGGAGGAACGTGTCGTCAAGCTTCTAGACAATACAGAAAAAAAACCGAAGCCAAAACGCCGTGCCTTCAGCAAGGATATGAGGATTGCCGTCAATACGATCCGTCAATCTTTGTCGATGGTATCCGATAATGGGATCTCCCTGGATTCAGAGGAAGAAGAATTCGAGGAATACTATCAGTTTACGATCAAGATTCCTAAAAAGAAATAAACATATAAAAAAAAAGCTGTCTTTTGGTGACTATCGCTGAAGGGCAGCTTTTTCATATTTAAAGGATATTATTTCAAGGCTTTTTTCAAAATCATTGAGTGGGTGCGCAAGGTTCTAGACTCCGTAGGGCTCACCTACAGAGCATCCTGCAGCGGCAATCAACAGCGCAAAAAAATAATAAAATCTGGAAATTATATTTTTTTTGGAGCAAACACCATTGTTGGGTGAATTTTTTGATAAAATAGAATACATGATTGCAATATTAATAGGAAGTTGAAGGTAGGTGACATCGTTGGGCAAAATTTTGACCATTGCCAACCAAAAAGGGGGCGTTGGCAAAACAACTACCTCTGTAAATTTGGGAGCCTGCTTAGCATACATAGGCAAAAAAGTACTATTGGTGGATATCGACCCTCAAGGAAATGCCACAAGTGGTGTAGGCATTGAAAAAGGAGACGTCCATCAGTGTATCTATGATGTGCTCGTAGATGATGCAGACGTTAAAGAAATCATTAAAACCACTGCGGTTGAAAATCTCGATTCGATTCCGGCAACCATTCAACTGGCAGGAGCAGAAATAGAGTTAGTGCCGACCATTTCCCGTGAGGTTCGCCTTAAACGATCGTTAGAGGCGGTTAAAGACGATTATGATTATATCATCATCGACTGTCCTCCATCTTTAGGACTGTTGACCATAAATGCTTTGACGGCTTCAGATGCTGTATTGATCCCGGTACAATGTGAATATTATGCATTGGAAGGATTGAGCCAGCTGCTGAATACCGTCAGACTGGTTCAAAAACATTTGAATCATGATTTGATGATCGAAGGCGTATTGTTGACGATGTTGGACGCACGGACCAATTTGGGAATCCAAGTAATTGAAGAAGTGAAAAAATACTTCCAGGATAAAGTTTATCAAACGATCATTCCCCGCAATGTAAGGTTAAGCGAAGCGCCGAGCCATGGGGAGCCGATCATTATCTACGATCCTAAATCAAGAGGTGCTGAAGTATACTTAGATCTCGCAAAGGAAGTGGTGACGAGTGGCTAAAGGTCTAGGGAAAGGCATTAATGCACTATTTACAAATGTAGATTCAAATAAGGAAGAAGTCGTTCAGGAAGTTAAAATAAAGGAGCTTCGACCAAACCCTTATCAGCCGCGCAAGATTTTTCAGCAGGAGGCAATCGATGAACTGAAAAAATCCATCATCGAGCATGGGATCCTTCAGCCGATCATTGTGCGGAAAAGCATTAAAGGATTTGAAATTGTCGTCGGGGAGAGACGTTTCCGGGCAGCTCAGGAAGCTGGACTTGAAAAAGTCCCTGTCGTTGTACGCGAGCTGACAGAACAACAGATGATGGAACTTGCCATCCTTGAGAACCTGCAGCGTGAAGATTTAACTCCGATAGAAGAGGCAATGGCATATCAAACGTTAATGGATAAGTTAAGCATCACACAAGAACAATTGGCGAAGAGACTAGGAAAAAGCCGTCCTCACATTGCCAACCACATTCGGCTGCTGTCATTGCCATCCCATATTCAAGAGCTGATTTCGGATGGGAAGATTTCAATGGGACATGGCCGTGCTTTGCTTGGACTGCGAAAGAAAGAAAAAATCAAAGTGCTTGTCGATAAAATCATCCAAGAAGGCCTGAATGTACGGCAATTGGAAAAGCTGATCCACCAATTGAATGAAAATGTTTCACGTGAAACAAATAAATCCAAGGAATCCAAAAACATTTTTATTAAAGAGCAAGAAAGCAGATTAAGGGAACGCTTCGGGACAACGGTTTCCATTAAGCAGTCGAAGAAAAAAGGAAAAATAGAAATTGAGTTTTTCTCATCAGATGATCTCGAACGGATATTGGAACTTTTAGATCAACAAAAAGCATAATGAGCAATCGTTAAAAAACTCCTGCCTCCTTCATCGGACTGAATGCGATGAAGGAGGCTCCTTTCATTTCTAAATCATGGTGAAAGTAATTATTAAAATAGCAGAATTTAATTAAAGGTGATGGAATAACACATGGTATTGCTCGGTACTCTGGTAAACGGACTAACGATCATTGTCGGAACATTGATAGGAAAGCTGCTTCATAAGATACCGGATGGTGTAAAAGGAACGGTTATGCAGGCCATCGGATTGGCTGTCATCGTTTTGGGGCTGCAAATGGGCTTTAAAAGCGAAAACTACTTAATCGTCATCATTTCTTTAGTGGTGGGGGCAGCCATTGGAGAATACTTCGGTTTGGAAGACAAATTGAACGCGCTAGGGGCTTGGCTCGAGCAAAAAATTGGATCCAAAGAAAAAGGCAGCGTATCCCAAGGCTTCGTGACGGCTACGTTGATATTCGTCATAGGGGCCATGGCTGTACTCGGGGCTTTGGACAGCGGGATCAGGCACAATCATGATGTGCTATATACGAAGTCGATCATCGATGGATTCACTTCATTGATTTTAACGACGACGTTAGGCATCGGCGTCATTTTCTCGGCGATCCCTGTCGTCCTATATGAAGGTGGCATTGCACTATTCGCGACGCAAATCGATCGAATCGTCCCTAATGCATTGATGAATAAATTTATTGTCGAAATGACATCAACTGGGGGAATCATGATTTTTGCCATCGGGCTCAATCTTTTGGGCGTGACAAAAATCCGCGTCGCCAATCTCCTGCCAGGCATCCTGGTCGTGGCAGTGATTGTGACAGGTATTTATTATTGGGAGCAGATTTTCTGACAAATCGTTTTGAAAAATAGAGTTGATCGGAGCGGAAATCAACTTTACTTGATATTGCTCAATAGCAACAAACCCTACTTAAAGAGCTTTCATTTTAAAAACATAAAAAAGAGAGGGCTCCCTGGTTTAAGGAGTCCTCTCTTCTTCATTCAGCTTCATTTGGAACCATAATTGCTTCCGTGAATATTGCTGACTCGACTGATAGATCCCTTCAGCCATCGTCCGCGCCATCTTCAGCACTAAGTTCAACCGTGTGTTCTGCAAGACAAAGAACTCCATGAATCCACTGACATTGACAATGCCGGTAATATGCATATCGCCTACCGAAGGAAGCTCTTTATTGACGCCTGCACCAGGTTTGACAGGCCCATCTCCGATTTGAATCGATCCAACACTTTTTATTCTTCCTAAACATGCATCAATCCCAATGATAAAAGGCTGATGGTGGCTTTCTTGGATCATTTGTAATTTATCCGAGAGATTGACGGCATGAATCGGGTCGTCGAGTGTCCCGTATATATGAAAGTTGGGAAGGTTCTTTTCTTCCAGAAATGTACCGACTAGTGGCCCCAATGAATCACCTGTTGACCGATCTGTCCCAATGCACGCAATCACGATCGGCTGGATGCCGGCAACAGGAAGCAGGGTAAGAATCTCAGAAGCGATATTGGCAGAAGCCTGCTCATCGTCATGCAATATTTTAATGGGATCTGTTTTACGTTCAAAGAAACCTTTTTTCAGATTCATCGGCTCCACTCCTTTGTCATCGTAGTATCAGTATACGGATAAATAAAAAGTTCTATACGTATTTAAATCCACAATTGTGAAAATTATAAATTTAGTAAAAAATGCTCATCGAAAATGTTAAATCATTCACGTTATTCTATCTATTCCCCATAAATCACTTATTTGTACCAAAAATCCGTGAATATTGTTAAAATAAACATTAAACTTTGATAAAAAAGGGCCGGCAGGTGAAAAAAATGAAAGAAAACGTAGATCAATCGATAAATAGTTGGTATAAATGGATATCTAATGAACAAATGTGGATGACTTTAGGAGGCAGGACATTAAAGATCATTGCCATCATCTTAATTTCTGCTTTGGTCATCCGCATAGGCAAGGCAGCCATCCAAAATGTGTTCAAAGTAAGGGCAAAATCACCTTTGCGTTTCACTGAACGCAGGGAAGCGACCCTGCTTAAGTTACTGGAAAACGTCCTTGTATACGTGATTTATTTTGTATCCTTCATCATGATCCTTTCCACGTTGACCATTAATGTTACTGGATTGTTGGCTGGTGCAGGGATTGTGGGACTTGCCATCGGTTTCGGTGCTCAAAACCTTGTACGGGATATTATCACTGGCTTCTTCATCATCTTTGAAGATCAATTTTCCGTGGGGGATTACGTCCGGATCGGAGGTTCTGAAGGATTTGTGGAGGAAATCGGACTGAGGACGACGAAAATAAAAAGTTGGACAGGCGAGCTGCATATTTTTCCGAATGGAAATATTTCTGAAGTTACCAACTATTCCATGCACAACAGCATCGCGGTCGTCGATGTCAGCATCGCATATGAAGAAAATATCGATGAAGCAGAAGAGGTCATTCAAGAACTCCTTGCCAAGCTGCCGCATAAATACGAAGAACTTGTGCAGCCACCTGAGCTTTTGGGTGTCCAGAATCTTGCCGCATCCGAAGTTGTGATGCGAATTGTCGCCGAAACGATCCCTGTCCGTCACTGGTATATCGCCAGAATGATTCGGAAAGAAGTGAAAATGGCGCTCGACGCTCGCGGAATTGAAATCCCATTTCCGAGAATGGTACTATATTCGCGTCAAGAGGAAAGCGAAATCAAGCATTCCTTGGAGAAGAAGAAATTAGAAGGTGAATAGGAGGAAGTCGTATGGATCAGCAAAAAGTATTCGGAATCAATGATGTGGTGGAAATGAAAAAGCCCCATCCGTGCGGTGTGAATCGCTGGAAAATCATCCGAATGGGCATGGATATTCGCATTAAGTGTGAAGGCTGCGACCATAGTGTATTGCTTCCTAGGAAAGAATTTACCCGTAAAATGAAAAAAGTTTTGGTAAAGCACGAGGAGTAATATCCCTCGTGTTTTAATTTGTTATGCTGCTTGTCTTTTTTCTATGTTATCCCTATAATTGGGAAGGGTTTATTGTTTATTTTTTTCTTATTTTAATAGTCAATGCGAGAGTTTTTTATATGTTCAATAGGGGCTTTTTGTTTATAAACAGCCTGAATAATAGAATTGTCATAGAGGAGTGACGTAAATGGCTCTTACAGCTGGAATTGTAGGGTTACCAAATGTAGGGAAATCAACTTTGTTCAACGCGATTACGAAAGCGGGTGCGGAATCTGCCAACTACCCATTCTGTACGATCGATCCGAACGTGGGAATTGTTGAGGTGCCGGATCATCGTTTGGACAAGCTGACAGAACTTGTACAGCCGAAAAAAACGGTTCCAACAACTTTTGAATTCACTGATATCGCCGGTATCGTAAAAGGTGCGAGCAAAGGTGAAGGATTGGGCAACAAGTTCTTATCACATATTCGCCAAGTGGACGCCATCTGCCAAGTGGTCCGCTGTTTTGCAGATGACAACATCACACACGTTTCCGGGAAAGTCGATCCGATTGCCGACATCGAAACCATCAACCTGGAATTGATCCTGGCTGATTTGGAATCGGTAGAAAAACGCATTGTCCGCGTACAAAAGCTGGCAAAGCAAAAAGATAAGGAAGCTTTAATCGAGCACGATATTTTAGTGAAGTTAAAAGATGCGTTTGAAAATGAAAAACCTGCGAGAGCGGTAGAATTTACAGATGAGCAAATGAAGATCGTAAAAGGGCTTCATTTGTTGACGACGAAACCAGTCCTTTATGTGGCGAATGTCGGTGAAGATGAAATTGCCGAGCCGGACAATAACGAATACGTCCAGCAAGTCCGTGAATTCGCTGAGAAGGACAATGCTGAAGTAATCGTGGTTTGTGCGAAGATCGAAGAAGAAATCGCTGAACTGGATGAAGAGGAAAAAGCAATGTTCCTTGACGAGCTTGGAATCGAAGAATCAGGCTTGGATCAGCTGATTCGCGCTGCTTACAGCTTATTGGGATTAGCGACTTATTTCACGGCAGGCGTCCAGGAAGTGCGTGCATGGACATTCCGCCGCGGTATGAAAGCACCTGAGTGTGCGGGAATCATCCATACCGACTTCGAACGGGGATTCATCCGCGCCGAAACGGTATCCTACGACGACCTGGTAGCTGGTGGAAACATGAACGCTGCAAAAGAAGCCGGCAAGGTTAGACTGGAAGGAAAAGAATACATCGTAAAAGACGGAGACGTCATCCACTTCAGATTTAACGTTTAATAGAAAAGTGGAAGCGGCTAGATCAGAGGCGAAGAGATAAGGAACAAAGGCTAAGTTCGCCACGTCGTGTGGCAACGCCTTTGCTCGTACATCCTGTACGTCGAAGATAAAGGAAACACGAAGAGCGTAAGGAATCGATAAGAGTAGAAAAGAAACACGAAAGGCGGAAGCCGAACGTGTTTCTTTTTTTATTTTGAAAAATGGAGCAGGCAGGGGTGGTGCATATTTTGTAGAAAGTTGTCGAATGGTCGATATATCTATGGAATTGGCTGATAAAATAAAAATTTGGTTGATATATTCAAAAAATCCGCTGATATATCAGGTTTCCGGCTGATATCCTAGCAAAAATGGCCGATAGCACTCCTGAAACATCACTTGCTTTCAGCACTAAAGCAAAATATCGGGCAAATGAACGTAGATATCGGTCTGAATTTCCATATATCGGTCCAATCTGGCCATTTATCGGTCCAAAAATGAATATATCGGTCAAAATCATCACAATATCGGCCAATCGACAAAAAATGATAAAATCCGCAGATGCGTCTCTGGCTCCATTCCACCCTATCCAACCCTTGCAGAACCTTCTTCCTGTTCTTTACTAATTCTTTACAAATAATTTTCATGAGCAAAATAAAGATTGATTACAATCAAGAGTAAGAATAAGAAAGGGGGATTCATGATGGATAAAACAAAATCTTGGTTGATTCAGCAGGAAATGAACTGGTTTTATTTGTTTAACCAGCGACCACAGGCCATAATCAAATTTTTTCAATTCATCACACATCTGGGTGGTGCGGTCATGACCATTTCCATCCCCTTAATTTTGTTGATTTTCGGTGAAGGGAGCATTCATGAAACAGCAAAACTTACAGCGTTTTCCTTAGCTTCAAGCCATTTGATTGTTTCGGTGATCAAGAGGATCGTCAAAAGGATCCGTCCATACGTTCAGCTGCCAGATGCCATGAATCATATCCCTCCGTTGAAAGACCATTCATTTCCTTCTGGGCATTCGACGGCGGTATTTTCGGTCGCGACACCTTTCATGCTTCAATTTCCAATGATTTCGGCTTTGCTGCTGCCGATTGCTTCCATAGTGGCCATTTCCCGGATTGTCCTCGGTGTTCATTACCCGTCCGATGTCGTGTGTGGAGTCTGTCTTGGAGTCATCTCGTCAATCGTCATGTTTGTATGGATATAAAAAATAGGGGGTTGTTTTAGGATGAGAATTGCGTTATTTTCTGATACCTTCTTTCCACAGGTAAATGGCGTAGCTCGAACGCTCAAAAGGTACTTGGATTACATGGAGAGCAAACAGATCGAATGTCAGATATTTCTCCCGACTTTTGACAGCTGTCCATCCTATCCGAATATTCACCAATTCACCAGTTATCCGTTTTTCTTTTATCCAGAATGCCGAACGGCTGTCGTCCATCCGAAGAAAATAGAAGAACGCCTATTGGCATTTGCCCCGGACTTGATCCATGTGGCGACCCCTTTGACAATGGGGCTTTATGGGGCAAGGATTGCCAAGAAAAGAGGAATTCCTTGTGTTGCATCCTACCATACCCATTTCGATCAATATCTCGAGTATTATAAGCTGACCTGGCTATCCCCCTTGATGTGGAAATACATGAAATGGTTCCATGCTCCATTTGAAAAAATATTTGTCCCCTCCCAAGAAACGCAAACCCATTTAAATGAAAAAGGATTTAATAATGTTTCCATTTGGTCCCGTGGTGTGGACAGCGAGCTTTTTCATCCACGGAAAAGGTCCATAGCCGTTAAGGAAAATTTGAATGTGAAGGATAAAATGCTGCTGTTATATGTCGGGAGGATTTCCCCAGAAAAGGATGTCGAGACATTAAAGAAAATCATCCTTACTTTCCCGGAAAAACTTCGACATAAGGTGCATTGGCTCATTGTCGGGGATGGTCCATCCAAAGCACAACTGGAAACAGATTTATTGAATGAGCCTGTAACATTTACAGGGTATTTGGAAGGGGAAGAGCTGGCAAAAGTATATGCTTCAGCGGACCTCTTTGTCTTTCCATCCGCTTCGGAAACATTCGGAAATGTCGTACTTGAAGCCATGTCATCTGGGCTTCTGGTGATTACATCCAATCGCGGAGGCGTCACGAACATTGTCAGCGATGGGCAAAATGGGTTCATGTGCAAAGAAAAAGATGAGCACGACTTCATTCGAAAAATAGAAATGTTCCTACTGAGAGAAGAGAAAGTTGAGTATTTAAGGTATTCTGCCAGAAAATATGCAGAACTTCAGTCATGGAGCGAGATTTTCGAGAAACTGGTAACGGAATTCAAAGAAGTGGTTGATATTAATCAAAAACTTAAGAGAGATGCATGATTGGCTGTTTATTTTACAAGGTTCTACTATATTGCACAATTAGCACTCTTATGCTATAATTACAACTTGTGAGTAATGAAGACATTGCTCCTTGCCCTTTTTGAAGGGCCGCATAGTCCATAAGGAGGTGACATACTGATGAGAAAGTACGAACTAATGTACATTATCCGCCCAAATGTTGATGATGAATCAAAGAAGGCAGTTGTTGAGCGTTTCGCTAACATCCTAACTTCAAATGGTGCGGAAATCATCGAGTCAAAAGATTGGGGTAAACGTCGTCTTGCGTACGAGATTAATGATTTCCGTGATGGGTTCTACCAAATCGTAAACATTAATGCTGGTACTGAAGCGGTTCAAGAATTTGACCGTCTTGCGAAGATCAGCGACGATATTATCCGTCATATCGCAGTAAGAAACGAACAATAATCGAATTTTACAATAATAAATCCTTTTAATACGTTCTTATTGAACATTATTTTTAGGGGAAGGGGTTGATTCTGATGATGAATCGTGTCGTTTTAGTGGGTCGCCTTACAAAGGATCCCGAATTGCGTTTCACTCCAAATGGGGTAGCGGTCGCGACATTCACTTTGGCTGTTAATCGTAGTTTTACGAATCAGCAAGGTGATCGGGAGGCTGACTTCATCAACTGTGTTGTATGGCGTCGTCCTGCAGAAAATGTAGCGAATTTCTTGAAAAAAGGTAGCTTAGCAGGTGTGGACGGGCGAATTCAAACCCGTAATTTTGAAGGCCAGGATGGTAAGCGAGTCTACATTACAGAAGTAGTGGCAGAGAGCGTACAGTTCCTTGAGCCGAAGAATTCTAACAGCCAAGAGCGTGGCGGCAGCTATAATGCCGGCGGTCAGCGCAGCCAAGACTATTCTTTCAATCAAAATCAGAATCAGAATCAACGCAGCAATAACAATAACAATAACAACAACAATAATAATAAAGGCTATACACGCTTGGATGAAGATCCGTTTGCAAATGACGGACAACCTATCGATATTTCAGACGATGATCTTCCATTCTAAATAGCTTTTAAAAACAAATAAAAATAAAGGAGGGAAATACTCATGGCAGGTGGACGCAGAGGCGGTCGTAAGCGTAAAAAGGTGTGTTTCTTCACATCCAACGGCATTACGCACATCGACTATAAAGATGTAGATCTTTTGAAAAAATTCATCTCTGAACGTGGAAAAATTCTTCCACGCCGTGTGACTGGCACAAGTGCAAAGTACCAACGTAAATTAACTGCTGCAGTTAAACGCGCTCGTACTATGGCATTGCTACCATACGTAACTGGTGAATAATAATTATAAATGAAAGACAGCAGAATCATTCTGCTGTCTTTTTATTTGGCATTGTTCGAAAGGTTTCGCAAGGTTGTTTTCTGCTGCAGGATACTCGCTTTCCGAGGGGTCTCACATGAAGTGAGGTCGTTCGATGTTTGCAGAGGACAAGGAATGCTTCGTGAGATGTGCCGAACTTAATCGAACATCCGCCTTATATCTCCTCGGCCTAGCCTGAGGGGTCTCCTTGTCTCCCTGTCTCGAACCTTCTTCTCCAATCCAATCAACATCAAATAGTGTTTTACTAAAAAAACAACTTTTTGAGATTGACTTTTGCTATGTTCCCCCTTTCATCAAAACCCCATTGCTCTTTTGGAATAAATTACATATTACCTACTTCTATATGCTTATTTTTAATCCTAATATACGTAAATATGTTAAAAATTTCTTATCATTGTCGACATAGTAAGGAGGTACTTAATAAATTTTAGGGGGATTTTGCACACATGTTTCGCAGCATCAAAACAAAATTAATCATAACTATTACTACGCTTTTTATTTTTTCATTTGTAATCATGATATCAATTGCTGGGTGGCAAATTAATACGAAAACAGAAGATAATGTTATTATACAAGCAAATGGTATTGTGCAAGTTTTGAATAATTCAACAGAAACATTTTTGAATGAATATCAAAGAAGTGTTGAACAAATAGCATCTTCTCCCACTATTCAAGACTACAGCAAAGGCATGCTTGCTGAAAAACGCAATAAAGATGCTCTTTCAAGTCTACATAACCAAATTGATGATTTTCTTACGAAATATGTCAAAACTTATGATGATGTTTCTTCTATCTATTTAGCATCTCCGACTAAAGAGCTTCAGATTGTCCCACATGTCGATTTACCGAAAGATTTCGACCCGACATCAAGGCCATGGTATCAAGACGCCCTGAAATCTCCGGGTACAGTGACTTGGAGCGAACCTTATATGGATCAGGCGACAAAAGAGTATGTAATCACTGCCTCGGTGGCAGTGATGGATGGAGAACAGGTATTGGGTGTTGTTGGATCGGACATCAAATTGTCTGACTTAACATCCAAAATGAAAAAGCTGGATGTTGGCTATGATGGATATCCGTTTATGATGACCAACAAAGGAACAGCCATCGTACACCCCACTGAACAAGGAAAAGACCTTTCCAAACAACCTTTCATAAAAAATATGCTTAAAAGCAATAAAAAAACGGGGACGATTGAATACAAGTTGGATGGTGAAGGAAAAATCCTGGTTTATAACACTGTACCATCCACTAGTTGGAAAATAGGTGCATCTTATAAGAAAAAGAATTTATTGGAATTGGCTGCAGATGTTCAAAAAATGCTGATTATCATGGGTATAATCATTGTCATACTCGCCATCTTTATTTTGACTTTTATATCAATGCGAATTACGAAACCGATAGAGATTTTGAAGAATCAGTTAAATTTGGTGGCGAAGGGGGATTTAACCGGAGAAGTGCCGGTTACCTCAAAGGATGAAATGGGAGAGCTTTCGAAGAATTTCAACCAAATGATCCACAGTATGAGAGAAATGATTGCCCTTTTAACACGTTCGGTTTCAGGAGTACGAGAGTCCTCTGAAGAGTTAAGCGCTGTTTCGGAAGAGACCAATGCTTCAAGTGAACAAATTGCCTTTGCCGTAAACGAAATCGCCTCTGGAGCTTCAAAGTCTGCTCAAGATGCAGAGTCTGCAAGTTTAAAATCAGGTGAATTGAGTGATCAAATTAATTCCATTCATAGTAAAGCAACGACCTTGGCAGCAATTGCCCAACAAGCAGAAACGGCCAACAAAAAAGGAAGCGAACAAATTCATCAACTGAACGATGCGTATGACCGTTCACAGGAATTTATGGAATCGATGGAACAAGTGATCACTGATCTTGGGCAAAAGGTAGAGAAAATTGGGGTGGTCATGGAGACGATTACGGATGTGTCCTCTCAAACTAATCTTTTGGCGTTAAATGCGAGCATTGAAGCTGCAAGGGCAGGGGAACACGGTAAAGGATTTGCCGTTGTGGCCGAGGAAGTGAGGAAACTTGCGGAACAATCCTTTGAAGCGACAAATGATGTCCAGCATACGATTGCAGATATTCAAGAAGGTTCCCGAAAAGCGGTCGAGTCGATGCTTCAGACTAAGGAGATCGCCAAACACCAAACTGAAGCTGTGAAACTGACAGATCAAACTTTTGAACAACTAGCTTCATTTATTAAAAAAATGGAACAATCCATTCTTAAGGTCTATGCAGATGTTGAAGATGTCACGAAAAGCAAAGAAGAAGTTGTAGAAGTCATTCAAAATATGGCGGCACTTGCTGAGCAAACCGCAGCGGCCTGCCAGGAAGTTAGTGCATCGACAGATGAACAGCTGAGAGCCATCCAAACTGTTTCGGAATCAGCTGAACAATTGACATCCTTAAGTCAGGAACTGCAAGGTGTAGTTAAGAAGTTTGAAATTTAATAATGATTTAATAATGAATATAAAAGACTGTCCCCAGTGTATTTTTCCTGAGGACAGTCTTTTATGTCTATCTGAATTAAAGTATTTTCATTTTTAGGGTAAAATAATAGCGGAAAGTTGAACAGAGTTTCATAAGGGGCTAAAATAAGAGGGACCCTGTAATAGATAGGAGGCAAGTTGTGAATAACGCACGAAGTTTAACGCAAGGTGCATTGATGCTTTCTATATATCTGGTGTTATTGCTCATCACCATTTATATTCCCGTGCTATCGATCATCGCCAATTTATTTTTGGTGCTGCCATTTTTGTTGTACAGTGCTAAATTTCCGATAAAAAAATCCATTCTTTTATTCTTCAGTTCCATTATTTTGACCGCGGTTGTAGGGACCATCGTATCGATTCCGTTGACCATCCTATATGGGGCGACTGGATTGGCCATGGGGATCTGCATCAATTTGCACAAAAGCAAAGTCTATACATATATCGTTTCCAGTTTTGTTTTTTTAGCATCACTGCTGATTGAATATATAGGTGCTTCTGTATTTTTTAATATGAATTTCATTGATGATTTCTTAAAAATGACTCGAAAATCATTTCAACAGTCCGTGGATTTAATGAGCAAACTCGGGCAGCCCGTCGATTCGAGGCTTCTTGATAGTTTCGATACGATGATCTCCCTGGTAAAGATCTTAATGCCATCATTGCTTGTATCAACAAGTTTTATCTTGGTGTTCATTTTCATACAGATTAATTTTCCCATTGCCAGAAGGTTTAAAATCGATGTGCCTGCATTCCGTCCTTTCAGACAAATGC
The DNA here is from genome assembly GCF_003668575.1 of Falsibacillus albus. Taxonomy (NCBI): domain Bacteria; kingdom Bacillati; phylum Bacillota; class Bacilli; order Caryophanales; family Bacillaceae; genus Falsibacillus; species Falsibacillus albus. Next base: position 32,860 of record NZ_RCVZ01000011.1, read on the forward strand.
AACTACCGAAAAGCTTATTGTGGTATTATTTAATTACGGTAATTTTCACACTGACTTTAGGTAAATTGAATGGGAATTTTGTCAACACGGCCCTGTTAAATATAGCTTTTATGCTGCAGTTTCTAATGCTGCTCCAAGGAATTTCCTTAGTATTGTTCATAAGCCATTCCAGAAACATACCGAAGCCAGTGCCCATTGCTGGACTTATCATCATTGCCATTTTATTTTTCCCTGCCTTATATATGGTCAGCGTTTTAGGGGTTTTAGACTTAGGGTTTAATATCAGGCAACGTTTTCAACAAAAACCATAATGGCGTATATTTCAAGTTTTAGGAGCTGAAATCATGCCTTCATATTTAAAAAAGCGGATGATCCGATACCCGCTGTACGGCTTGATGGCCGTGTCTCTAGTGTTAATAGGCATTCTCGTATTTTATAATTGGTGGCTCAGTATCATTGGAGTCACTGTTTTTGGCGCATTGTTTTATTTTTTCTTTTTCTTGGAGCAAAAGTCCCATGATGCGACGGAGGAATACATATCCACGTTGTCCTACCGCGTAAAGCGCGTCGGGGAAGAAGCGCTGATGGAAATGCCGATCGGGATCATGCTTTTCAATGATGATTATTATATTGAATGGACAAATCCATTTTTGGCATCCTGTTTAAACGAGGATACTCTGGTGGGCCGTTCCTTATACGATGTGGCGGAATTGCTCGTGCCGCTGATCAAGCAGGAAGTCAATACCGAAGTCGTCATGATCAACGAACGGAAATATCGCGTCATCTTGAAGCTGGAAGAACGGCTATTGTACTTTTTCGATGTGACCGAACAAACGGAAATTGAGAAGAAGTATGAAGAAGAACGAACGGTATTGTCGATTATTTTTCTTGATAATTACGACGACCTGACTCAGGGCATGGATGATCAGACGAGAAGCAGTCTGAACAGCATGGTGACTGCCACGTTGAATAAATGGGCAAACGAATATGGCGTCTTTTTAAAGCGTGTCTCATCAGAGCGTTTCATAGGCGTTTTTAACGAAAAAATTCTACATGTATTGGAAAAAGATAAATTCTCCATCTTGGATGAAGTGCGCGAAATCACATCCAAACAAAATGTCCCCCTTACCTTAAGTATCGGGGTGGGTGCAAATGTATCTTCGCTTCCAGAGCTCGGTGCACTGGCCCAGTCGAGCCTTGACCTGGCGCTTGGAAGGGGAGGGGATCAGGTCGCCATTAAACAGACAAATGGAAAAGTGAAGTTTTACGGCGGCAAGACGAATCCGATGGAAAAACGGACAAGAGTAAGGGCCCGCGTCATTTCCCTGGCATTGAAAGAGTTGATCCTCGAAAGCGACAAAGTGATTGTCATGGGTCATAAGCATCCTGATATGGACGCTATTGGTGCGGCCGTCGGAATTCAAAAAGTGGCCAAAATGAATCAGCGTGAAGGCTATGTCGTCTTGGATTTCACGGATATCGATACGGGTGTGAAAAGGATGCTGAAGGAAATGAAGCAGCATCCGGAACTATATTCTAGGTTCATTACACCTGAAGAGGCGATGGAAATGGCGACAGAGGATACGCTGCTGGTCGTCGTGGATACACATAAGCCTTCGCTTGTCATAGAAGAAAGGCTATTGAATAAGGTGGAAAACAAGGTAGTAATCGACCATCACCGCCGCGGGGAAGACTTCATTAAAAATCCTCTCCTCGTTTATATGGAGCCATATGCTTCATCGACTTCCGAGCTGGTGACGGAGCTCCTTGAATATCAGCCTAAGAATGAAAAGATCAATATGCTTGAATCGACCGCATTGTTGGCTGGTATAATTGTAGATACGAAAAGCTTCACGCTGAGAACGGGCTCGAGGACGTTTGATGCTGCTTCTTACCTTAGATCCCAAGGTGCTGATACCGTGCTGGTCCAGAAGTTCTTGAAGGAGGACGTGGACACGTATATCAAGCGCTCAAAATTAATAGAGTCCGTTGAGTTTGTTCATGACGGAATTGCGATAGCAAAAGGAGCAGACGATGTCATCTATGATCCCGTGCTCATCGCCCAAGCCGCCGATACCCTGCTTACCATGGATGAAGTCCTGGCATCGTTCGTCATTTCCAAGCGTGAGGAAGATGTCGTGGGGATCAGTGCCAGATCCCTTGGCGATATCAATGTTCAGGTGATCATGGAAGGGCTCAATGGCGGTGGACATTTGACAAATGCCGCCACTCAGCTTAGCGGAGTGTCCGTTATGGAAGCGGAAGAGAGACTTAGAGAAGTCATAGAAGATTATTTGGAAGGGAGAAATAATTCATGAAAGTGATTTTCTTGCAAGATGTAAAGGGTAAAGGGAAAAAAGGGGAATTGAAAAACGTAGCAGATGGCTATGCCCATAACTTCCTTATAAAAAATAATTTGGCAGTGGAAGCAACGTCAGGCAACCAAAAAGCATTGGAAGCCCAAAAAAATAAAGAGAAAAAAATGGCTGCCGAAGAGCTGGAAGATGCAAAAAAATTAAAAGAACAGCTGGAAAAGCTGACAGTTGAATTAAAGGCAAAATCAGGAGAAGGCGGTCGTTTGTTTGGTTCAATCACAAGCAAACAAATTGCCGAAGCCATGAAAAAAGTTCATGGAATCAAGCTGGATAAAAGGAAAATCGAGATGGACGATGCCATCCGTACATTAGGATTTACAAAAGTTCCAGTGAAGCTTCATACAGATGTGACGGCAACCCTTACAGTTTCTGTCAAAGAAGAAAACTAATTTTTCCAATCTCACGGACCGAACTTCATGATACAATAGAATAAGAAAAAAATGTGATCAGGTAGGAATTAGACAGTCGGCTGGCCAAGCCATTTACTTGATCACATTTTTTATGCATTTTAAACATGAATCCCTTCTAAATAAGGAGGTTTTAATAAATATGAGCGATTTATTCACAGATCGAATTCCGCCTCAGAACGTGGAAGCTGAACAGGCGGTCCTTGGTGCGATTTTCATGGAGCCTTCTTCGCTGACAATGGCGTCAGAAATTCTCATACCGGAAGATTTTTATCGCAGCTCGCATCAAAAAATCTTCAACGTCATACTGAAGCTGAGTGACGAAGGAAAAGCGATCGACTTAATTACGGTGACGGAGGAATTGGCCGCCGTCAAGGAATTGGAAGATGTAGGCGGTGTTTCGTATTTAAGCGAACTCGCAGCTTCTGTACCAACTGCAGCGAATATCGAATATTATGCAAGAATCGTAGAAGAAAAATCGCTTCTTCGCAGACTGATTCGCACTGCCACCACCATTGCCCAGGATGGTTATGGACGCGAGGATGAAGTCGAGGCCCTGCTAAGCGAGGCCGAGAAAAGCATCATGGAAGTCGCCCAAAGGAAAAATGCAGGGGCATTCCATAACATTAAAGATGTACTGGTGCGGACATACGATAATATCGAACTGCTTCACAATAGAAAAGGTGATGTAACGGGAATTGCTACAGGGTTTGCTGAATTGGATCATATGACGGCAGGTTTCCAGCGCAACGACCTGATCATCGTCGCTGCCCGTCCATCGGTTGGTAAAACAGCCTTTGCCTTGAATATAGCCCAGAATGTCGCCACGAAAACAGGTGAAAACGTTGCCATCTTCAGTTTGGAGATGGGAGCCGAGCAGCTCGTCATGCGTATGCTTTGTGCAGAAGGCAACATCAATGCTCAAAACCTGCGTACAGGTTCCTTGACCGATGAAGACTGGCGCAAACTGACAATGGCCATGGGGAGCCTATCGAATGCCGGGATTTTCATCGATGACACACCAGGGATCAGAATTACGGAAATCCGTTCAAAATGCAGGCGATTGAAGCAAGAACACGGCCTTGGAATGATCCTGATCGATTATTTGCAATTGATCCAGGGCAGCGGAAGGTCAAAGGAAAACAGGCAGCAGGAGGTTTCTGAAATATCCAGATCCTTGAAGGAACTCGCACGTGAACTTCAGGTGCCGGTCATCGCCCTATCACAGCTCTCCCGTGGTGTGGAGCAGCGTCAGGACAAGCGGCCGATGATGTCCGATATTCGTGAATCAGGGAGTATCGAGCAGGATGCCGACATCGTTGCCTTCCTTTATCGTGAGGATTACTATGAAAAAGAAACAGAGAATAAAAACATCATTGAAATCATCATCGCCAAGCAGCGTAACGGACCTGTCGGCACGGTTTCCTTGGCGTTTGTAAAAGAATACAATAAGTTCGTCAATCTTGAACGACGCTTTGATGATGCTTCAGTCCCGCCTGGAGCTTAGATGATCAAAGGGCTGTCCATCGGGTTTCAGCTTCTCCAATTTATCGTATGAAAAATTCGTTTTTTGCGATTCTAAAAGTATGGAGAGGATGTACTCATTGGACAGTCCTTTTTGTTTTTAACAGTTTTTTAAATCAAACCATGAATATTGAAATCAACCGTATTCTGTTTTTAAGAACTAACGGCAAAATAAAACACTTAACATCCAACTTGCAATAGAGATTGGTATTTCTTCACGGTGGTCCTTTATCCCCCAATACTTTGGCCTGTTACAAAAAAGTCGTTTAAATAACGAATGAATTACGAACGAAATTTTATCAATATCACAAAAATGTTCGTGTTTTGATTGACTTACGTATGTCTACACTGTTAAAATGAGGTTGTTTGATAAAAGAGAGCTACATAAGTAGTTCAAGCGGAGGTGCTTCATATTGTCTTCAGTAGTAGTTGTTGGAACTCAATGGGGAGATGAAGGAAAGGGGAAAATCACTGATTTTCTTTCAGAAAACGCAGAGGTGATATCCCGTTATCAAGGTGGAAATAACGCAGGACATACAATTAAATTCAACGGTGTAACGTATAAACTACATTTAATTCCTTCCGGCATTTTTTATAAAGATAAAACTTCAGTCATCGGCAACGGAATGGTCGTTGACCCAAAGGCGCTTGTACAAGAACTAAAGTATTTGCATGATAAAGGAGTATCAACAGATAACCTGCGCATCAGCAACCGTGCGCACGTGATCCTTCCATATCACTTGAAATTGGATGAAGTGGAAGAGGAAAGAAAAGGCGTCAACAAAATCGGTACAACCAAAAAGGGAATCGGTCCTGCATACATGGATAAAGCAGCAAGGAACGGCATCCGCATCGCCGATTTGCTTGACCGACAATCATTCGAAGAGAAATTGGCACGCAACCTGGAAGAAAAGAATCGTCTTCTGGAGCGTTTCTATGAAACAGAAGGGTTCACGATCGAAGAAATTTTGGACGAATATTATGAGTATGGACAGCAAATTGCGAAATATGTTTGCGACACTTCCGTTGTGCTGAATGATGCACTTGATGAAGGCCGCCGCGTATTATTCGAAGGTGCCCAAGGGGTCATGCTTGATATCGATCAAGGAACCTACCCATTCGTCACATCATCCAATCCGGTCGCCGGCGGCGTCACAATCGGTTCCGGAGTAGGTCCAACGAAAATCAATCATGTCGTAGGTGTCTCAAAAGCGTATACCACACGTGTAGGAGATGGCCCATTCCCAACGGAGCTTACTGATGAAATCGGCCATCAAATCCGTGAAGTGGGCCGTGAATACGGTACGACAACTGGCCGTCCGCGCCGTGTCGGCTGGTTCGATAGCGTCGTCGTTCGCCATGCTCGCCGAGTAAGCGGGCTGACTGACCTATCATTGAACTCCATCGATGTACTTACAGGCATTGAAACATTGAAAATATGCGTTGCATATCAATACAAAGGCAAAGTTATGGAAGAGTTTCCTGCCAACCTGAATATCCTTGCAGAATGTGAACCTGTTTATGAAGAGCTTCCAGGCTGGACTGAAGACATCACCGGTTGCAAAACTCTCAGTGAACTGCCTGACAATGCGAGACATTATCTTGAACGCGTATCTCAGCTTACGGGAATCCCATTGTCCATCTTCTCGGTCGGACCGGACAGATCCCAGACAAACGTCGTACAAAGCGTCTGGAGATAACGAAAGTGAAAGCGGCTTGATTAGAGGCGAAGCAGACTGGACCGAATCGAGTGAGATAAAGGAATCACGAAAGTCCATAGACTTTCGATGATGACTTTTCGTAGACGAGATGAGGGAAGTAAGCGAGCCTCTAGCCGTTGGAACTGGAAGATAACGAAAGTGAAAGCGGCTTGATTATAAAAAAGGAATGTTCATCGCGAACATTCCTTTTTTATTTTAGGCATTTCCAAAGGCAGCCTCTCGGGTGAATAGGGCCCGTTTTGGAATAAAGGTGCATGTAACGGTAGCAAAAGTGGGCTGTTAGCGCCGGTTTGTGGAGCATCGGACGGAAAACGGGAGTAGATCCGCGTTATTTACGCCCGTTTAAGGAGAACTCGCCAAACGGGGGCAAGTAGAGCCTGGGCTTCCATCCACCGCCCTGCAAACACTCTGAGCGGAAACTCCATCTTTTCAATTTTGTTTCTACATCCGCATTTATAAAGTGCTATAAATCTCATCGCTGCAGACAATGTAAAGGGTATCCGTGGATTTTAATTTTTTGGACTTAGCATCCTTGAAATCCATTTCATCGTTGATGGCAATCAAGACCGCCCCTTTGTCAAACAGCGCCAAATGAGCGTCCCTGTATGTCGACCATTGGGAAGATGGCTTGAGGACATGGATATTGTTCCCGTATCGCTTGCTCAGAAGCTGCCTGAATAATTGCGTAGTGCCAGGCTGCAGTGTGGCTTTTGCGATTAATAGTGATACCGAATCGTTTGAGAGTACGAAATCATCCACGCGGATATGTCGAAATTTAGAGATATGGCTTTCTTCGCAAATTTCTACAATGGTATGTATTTCATTTTCTGTCTGTTCCGATAAGGACTCGACTGCAGATGCAATGAGCAGCGTCTTGCCATCTGCCAAAATGGGATCTGTGATGGAGGAGTCCGCAAAAATAGCAACCCTTTTGGATTCCAGAATATTGGCTTTTAGCAGTATTTCCTCCTCTGAAGGATCGCCTTGGATATAATGTACCTGATTATGCATATAAGGACAGTTGGGAAGTGTATCGATTAAAACGATTTCCGCTTCAGGATTATGGACGAGTACTTCCCTGATGGCATTCTCAGTCTTAGCGGAATAGCCGATATAAATATAATGTTCTTTGTTTTTATACATGAGCATCCCCTCTGTTTTCAACTTGTTATACGTAGTGATGGAGTCGACGGTTTTGCTGATCAGGACGCCGATTATCCCGATTCCAAAAATGAAAAGGAATATCCCCAGCAAACGACCCAGTATCGTTGTAGGATAATAATCTCCGTAGCCTACCGTGGTGACAGTGGTCATCGTCCACCAAAATCCATCAAAAAGACTTGGAAACTTTTCCGGCTCCAGGTAACAAATCCCGAAGGTTCCCACCAATACGATGATCACCGACATAAACATGATAAATCCAAACTCCATCTTGCGGATGTGTTTCCATAAATGTAAAAAGATAGTCATCCTCTATCCTCCTGATGTTTTTCTCTATGGTAACATGGGAAATGGGAATCATTCTATTATTGGAGATCTCTTGTCGAATGACCCTAACCGTGAAATAGTAGGACAGAAATAACCGCATAATATTTTATTAAGTGTAGAAACAAGGCTATGATTAATATTACCGATTTTTCAGAAAAGACTCTTTTTTTGAGAAGAGTAAGAAATTTGACGAAAAGTGTTGCCTTATGTCAAATTTCTATGATATTATAATTTTCGTTGTCACAATAAAAACAAATAGATTACAAAAATGACAGTCTTCAAGACGTTCCTATATAAAAGGCCCGTTGGTCAAGCGGTTAAGACACCGCCCTTTCACGGCGGTAACACGGGTTCGAATCCCGTACGGGTCACCACTTATTTTTGCTAACGCATAATAATGAAATTTATTTTGCTTCGCAAAAAAATTGGTCCGGTAGTTCAGTTGGTTAGAATGCCTGCCTGTCACGCAGGAGGTCGCGGGTTCGAGTCCCGTCCGGACCGCCACTTTTTCACAAAGTAAAAGCAAGTACCATTAAAGATTGAAAGGTTTAGGATAGGCAAGAAGTTCGAGGAAGCGAACGAGCGAAAGCCGGAGCGTGCTTAAGGCACGTGAGGACTTGAGTGAGTGAAGCTGACAAAGAAATTCGCCGCCTAGCGTAAACCGTAAACCATTATGGCTCGGTAGCTCAGTCGGTAGAGCAATGGACTGAAAATCCATGTGTCGGCGGTTCGATTCCGTCCCGAGCCATCACCAAAAAGCACTGCGATGACCACGACTCTCGCAGTGCTTTTTTATTTTGTCATAAATTTGTAATGTTTCGAACCAAGCTGATCTGTTATAAAAGGGAGATATAGTAGGTTAAAGTACCTATTCATTAGTGTTATCCCTGTTCATGGCGGCGTCGGATGATACCTTTTAAAGATGAGAATCGTGTCATAAAATGTCAGTATTTATACAATTATATTACAATATGACGACGAAGGACCTATTGATTTTAAATTGTGTTAGAGTATAGAAGTGTCAAATTGTGAGAATATTTACTTTTAGGCAAGAAGTACCAAATGTTTGTTTGTCGACTTGTGTTGCCTTGTTTTAGGGAGGAAAAGCAATGAATTGGAGACAGAAATTGTCTAACGTATCATCCAATTTTCCAAAACTGAATATAAACTTATCTACTAATCTTATAAAAAAAGCTGCCATTACGGCACTTGTCGTTTCTGCCTTCTCCATTCACTCGGTGTCTGCCAACGATGACAAATCTGAGTTGGATAAGGTGTACCATGTATATATTAAAGATCAATACATAGGAACAGTATCAGATAAGTCCATCATTGAAAAAATCATAGATGAAAAAGAAAAAATCGGCGAGAATGAGTTTTCCAACTATAAAATCGAAGTTGGAGATGATTTAAAATTCATACCGGAGCAAGTATTCCAATCCACGGCAAACGATGATGCGGCAGTTCAAAAGGTAAGAAGCCAATTGGATGTTGAAGCAGATGCTACGGCCATTTCGATTGACGGTAAACCTGCTGTGTATGTAAAGGATCATGATGCAGCAGAACAGGTCATGAAAAAGCTTGAACTTTCATATGCCACTCAAGATGAACTAGATCAATATGAAGCGAATAAAGATTCTATTGATTCTTTACCCCCATTGAAGGATGATGAAACACGTTTAGTGGATATGAGTCTGAAAGAACATATTTCAACTGATGAGACGTCCGTTGAACCAGGAAAGATTTTAACGGCTGACGAGGCTGTGAAATATCTTCAAAAAGGAACGCTGGAAGAGAAGAAATATAAGGTTGAAGAAGGGGATGTACTTGGCGGGATTGCTTCTGCACACAACCTTACATCCGACCAATTGATCAACCTGAACCCAGGCCTCAAAGAAGATTCGGTTCTTCACATCGGCGAGGAGTTGAATGTAACCGTACATGAACCGCTTCTGCACGTCATCATGAAAAGGGAAGTTCATAAGGTCGAGTCCGTTCCTTTCGAAAAAGAGGTTGTGGAAGACGATTCCATGTATAAAGGTGATACAAAAGTCATCCAAGAAGGTGAAGATGGAAAGAGTGCGTTCACATACACCATCGCTGAAGAAAATGGCAGGAGAATCATGAAAGACGTCAAAGATGAAAAAGTGATGAAAAAACCTGTCAAATATATCGTCCATAAAGGGACGAAAGTAGTGCCTTCCCGTGGTACCGGCAAGTTTGCATGGCCAGCGGTAGGCGGCTACATCTCAAGTAAAATGGGAATGCGCTGGGGCAAGATGCATAAGGGAATCGACATTGCTAGACCAAGCGACCGTACGATCAAGGCTGCAGACAATGGGGTTGTCGTTTCTGCAGGGAACAGCCATGACGGCTACGGAAATAAAGTCGTCATCAATCATAAAAACGGTTATCAAACCCTTTATGCTCATATGAACTCCCTTTCTGTAAGCTCAGGGGAAACAGTTCCTAAAGGTACAAAAATCGGAGTAATGGGCCAAACAGGAGATGCAACGGGCGTTCATTTACATTTCGAGGTACGCCACAATGGCAAATTGATCGACCCATTGACTAAAATTCATAAATAAAGTAAGAGGCTGTCCAATGAACAGAGTGCCTGGCACTATTGGGGCAGCCTCATTTTTTCTATATTCGACGAGTTTCGATGAATTATTTCCCCGGAAAAAATGTGATCAATGAGTGAAAAGATGATTTCAAAGCAAGAAAATGATAAATTAAAGGGGAAAGGTCAAAATTAAGAAATAACCGCAAATATTCGATAGATGACTGAATAATAAAGGAGATCTAATATGATGGATAAAAAAATATTAGTTGTTGATGATGAAAAGCCGATTGCAGATATTCTGCAGTTCAATTTAAAAAAGGAAGGCTATGAAGTTTACTGTGCCTATGATGGCGATGAAGCGGTGAAGATGGCAGAGGAATTTAAGCCTGATTTAATCTTGCTCGATATCATGCTTCCGAACCGCGATGGGATGGAAGTTTGCCGTGAAGTCCGCAAAAAATATGAAATGCCGATTATTATGCTGACAGCCAAAGATTCTGAGATCGATAAAGTATTGGGGTTGGAGCTCGGTGCGGATGACTATGTAACGAAGCCATTCAGTACACGCGAATTGATTGCACGTGTAAAGGCAAACCTCAGAAGGCATCAACACATTGCGAACCAGGTGGATGAAGAGGATGAAAACAATGAAATTGCCATCGGATCTCTTACGATTCATCCAGATGCTTATGTCGTTTCGAAACGCGGGGAGACGATTGAGTTGACCCATCGTGAATTCGAGCTCCTTCATTATTTGGCGAAACATATCGGACAAGTCATGACCAGGGAACACCTCCTTCAGACCGTGTGGGGATATGATTATTATGGCGATGTTCGGACAGTCGATGTAACGGTCAGAAGGCTCAGAGAAAAAATTGAAGATAATCCAAGTCATCCAACTTGGATTGTGACACGCCGAGGAGTAGGTTATTACCTGCGCAATCCAGAACAGGAGTAATCAATGAGAAAAGTAGGTTTTTTTCGTTCCATCCATTTAAAGTTCGTCTTGATCTATATGCTTCTGATTCTAATAGCGATGCAGATCATCGGTGTATATTTTGTGAATCGACTCGAGGCTAATCTAAAGAGCAACTTTACAAAGTCCCTTTATGAACGGACGGATCTGTTGAAATTCCTGACAAAAGAAGAGATTATCAAGCAGCGTGAAGATGAGGATCCTACGCAGAAGGAAGCAATCCGAAAAGTTCTGCAGGATTTTGTTGCTTCTGATATTTCTGAAGTGCGGGTCATTGACAGCAAAAAGGAAATCATCGGGACATCTGATCCGAATAACCAAGGAATTGTCGGACAGAGAACGACGGAAGGTTCTGTCAAACGTGTGCTTGCCATCGGATCGCAAGAATCTCATCCGTATGTAGAAAATGGACATCGAATATGGATCCTCACGTCACCCATAAAGAATAATAATGAGGTCATCGGCGCCATCTACTTAATTGCCAAGATGGATACGGTCTATACACAAATGAATGAGATCAACAGCATTTTTACCACCGGGACCGCGATCGCTTTGGCCATCACCGCCGTCCTCGGGGTCCTTCTCGCTCAGACGATTACGAGGCCGATTTCCGACATGCGGAAACAGGCATTGGCAATGGCAAAAGGGAATTTTTCAAGGAAGGTTAAAGTGTACGGATATGATGAAATTGGACAGCTGGCACTGACCTTTAATAATTTGACTAAAAAGCTTCAGGAAGCACAGGCAACGACTGAAGGGGAGCGAAGGAAACTGTCCTCTGTTCTGTCTTATATGACGGACGGCGTCATCGCCACGGATCGAAAAGGAAGGGTCATTCTTATCAATGACCCCGCTGCGAAATTATTGAATGTTTCACGTGAAACAGTCCTCTCCCAGCCGATCATTTCGCTGCTCGGCCTGGAAGAGGACTATACGTTTGATGATTTATTGGTTGAACAGAATTCGGTTATCTTGGATTTCAGCACTTATGATAAACATTATATTTTACGGGCGAATTTTTCTGTTATCCAAAAGGAAACAGGTTTCGTCAATGGGTTGATCACCGTCCTGCATGATATTACCGAGCAGGAAAAAATCGATATGGAGCGGCGGGAGTTCGTGGCAAATGTATCGCATGAATTGAGGACGCCTTTGACCACCATGAGAAGCTATTTGGAGGCACTGGCAGAGGGAGCATGGCAGGATGATGAAATTGCTCCACAGTTCCTGCATGTGACGCAAAATGAAACGGAAAGAATGATTCGTCTTGTCAACGACCTCCTCCAATTATCACGATTGGACAGCAAGGATTATCGATTGAACAAGGATTGGGTCAATTTCGTTGAATTTTTCCAACGAATCATTGACCGTTTTGAAATGACGATCAGTCAGAATATCACGTTTTCACGGACGTTCCCTAAAAAGGAAATCTATGTGGAAATTGATACGGACAAGCTGACGCAGGTCCTTGATAATATCATTTCAAATGCATTGAAATACTCCCCACAAGGCGGCGAAATCACTTTCTCTGTCAAGGAGAAGAATGAATTCATTGAAGTCAGCATTTCTGATCAAGGAATGGGGATCCCGAAGGATAACCTTGAAAAAGTATTTGATCGCTTTTACCGCGTCGATAAAGCCCGTTCCCGCCAAATGGGCGGCACTGGTCTTGGATTGGCCATAGCCAAAGAAATGATTGAAGCACATTGTGGTCGCATTTGGGCAACGAGTATTGAAGGAAAGGGCACAACCATTTACTTCACCTTGCCTTACGACCCTTCTCAAGAGGATGATTGGTCATGAGGTATGAAACAATAAAATCGATATTGTTGACAGGATTGGTGTTGACGAGCATCATCGTGACGTGGAATCTTTGGACATACCAGCCTGATGTGGAGCTGAAGCCAAATGACATTGTCGGGAAGACGAATATCAGCGATAAAGTAGGGGTGGAAAGCCTGGTTAAACCGATCAGGATCCTATTTCATCAAGATAATACCCATTATGGGACATTCAACAACAAAGAGATGGATGCGGTTATCAATGAAATGAAGAAATGGACGTTCTATGATTTTCGCAATATCACTTCTACGATTTCACGGCAGGAATTCGAGAGCATTCAGCACTCAAATGGAAGGGCGGAAATTGATTACCCTGATGAAGTGCCGGTTTCATTATATAAAAGCATCTTGAATTTCGAAGAAGCGAAAATCCCGGCTGTCGATTTCAATAAAATTATCATCAATTACAGCAATGCTTCTAAAAATCCTGTTGTATACTTTCTCAGCGGAAGCGGGAATAGTTACAAAGTTTACGAATGCACCATCCGTTCCAATTATCTGCAAGCATTTAAAACAGAGTTTGTCGATAGTGCATCGAAAAAATATTATGAATATTTGTCTGAACAAATAAATGACCAAGATTATATTTATTTACCAAAGGGTCATGTGAAGATTCCTAAATATCGTTACTATATGAGCGTCAGCGATTCGGACATCTCTAAATTTAAAAATGCCCTTTTCAGTGATCCGAGTGCAGTTAAGAAAACGCAATTGAATAATACGGATGAATATACAGAAGGCTTTAGTTTAATGCGTGTGTATAAAACTCTCAATGAATTAAACTACGTCAATCCGGGAATTGAAACAAACATTTCTGACAACCCCAATGAGCTGATTCGCAAAAGCATTGACTTTGTCAATGAACATGCAGGCTGGACGGATACGTATGAGTACTTCAGTATGAATCCCGAACAAAGCAAAGTGTCTTATATTTTAATTAAAAATGGCATTCCGGTTTTCAATGAGGATGGAATGTCAGAAATCGTTCAATATTGGGGAAAAGATGAAATCAATAAATACATCCGCCCATATTTCTCTTTGGATGTCCCATTGCCATTTGAGGAGCATGATGTGGAGCTGCCGAATGGAACTCAGGTGCTGCAATATTTACAATCCAATCCGGATATTAAACCAGAATTGCTCCAAGGCTTTATGATTGGCTATAAGCTGTCAATCGATCCTCAGTCCCCGAAGCAAGTAATTCTGAATCCGTCGTGGTATTACCTTGACAGCGGGAATTGGATTCGGTTATCACTGGATGAAGTAGGAGGATCAAAAGGTGGATTGGAATAAAACGAAAACAATTTTCATCATTGTCTTTTTAGTCCTTGATGTATTCCTATTATCTCAATTAATCAAGAAGAACACCGCCAGCAAGGCACCTTTAAAAAGAGATGCTTCCATTGAAGAACAGTTAAAAGCTGCCGGCATTCATTATGAGCCGATCCAGGATGACAAGGAGAAAAATAAACAATACCTGCTTTACGCCAAAACGAAGAATTTTACTGAAGAAGAAGTATCCAAGCTCGAGAATCAAGATGTAAAAATCGAGGGTAAAACAAAACTAAGGGCTACACTCGATAAGCCATTTAAATTAGGGGCTCAATTCGAGCCCGACGTATTGGATACGTTTGTGAAAAGTAATATATTAAATGGTGCGAAGTATCATTTTTGGCGGTATGATAAGGATTTGAAACAGATTACCTACTCCCAGCAGTATAAGGATAATCAAATCTTTGAAAATGTAAACGGGCAGTTGACCCTTTATTTGGATGACGACAATGAAGTGATTGGATACGAGCAAACGATGCTCGATTCCATCGATGAGTATAATAAAGAGCAGATCATCACTGGCTTCCAGGCGATCATCACCTTGTTCAACAAAGGGATGATCAAGCCCGACAGCAATATCAAGAAGCCTGAACTGGGGTATTATACATTGGTGCAGAACGCTGAATCACAGGTGCTGACGCCTACTTGGCACCTCATTGTCGAAAACGGGGATAAGAAGGAAAACATGTTTGTCAATGCATTTGAAGGCTCTGTCATCACGACAGAAAAGAAATTGGAGTGAAGAATAACATGTCTATGCATTTTAGTGTACTGGCGAGCGGTAGTACAGGAAATGCGATTTTTGTTGAAACAGAGAGCCACTCATTTTTAGTGGACGCGGGTTTAAGCGGGAAGCAGATGGAATTGCTTTTTCAACAAATCGATCGTAAAGTGGAAAATTTGAGCGGAATCCTTGTGACGCATGAACATAGCGACCATATTAAAGGAATCGGTGTTTTGGCAAGGAAGTACAAGCTTCCGATCTATGCAAATGAAAAAACGTGGAACGCAATGAATCCACTCATCGGTGAAGTGGCAACGGACCAAAAATTCCTCTTCGATATGGAAACAGTCAAGACATTCGGGTCTTTGGACATTGAATCATTCGGTGTTTCCCATGACGCGGCAGAGCCAATGTTTTATGTTTTCCATCAAGGCGAGAAAAAGCTAGTGCTCATAACAGATACGGGATATGTGAGCGATCGGATGAGAGGGACCATTTCAAACGCGGATGCATATGTATTCGAAAGCAATCACGATGTTCAGATGCTCAGGATGGGAAGATACCCTTGGAATATCAAACGCCGCATTTTAAGCGATGTCGGGCATGTTTCCAACGAGGATGCTGCCATAGCCATGAGTGAAGTAGCCGGTGACCGTACGAAAAGGTTTTACCTCGCTCATCTCAGCATGGACAACAACATGAAGGATCTGGCAAGGATGAGTGTGACGCAGACGCTTAAAAATAAAGGAATGGTCGTCGGAGAACAATTTGAGCTCTATGATACAGACCCGAAAATACCTACTCCTTTAGTCGCGATCTAAAAGGGAAGGCTCTTTTCTCAAAGATTGTTGTTTTTAACAGTTTTTCTTTCAAATAACTCATCATATGTTGTTGATTGGAGCGGAAGGTGCGAGACTCCGGAGGGATCAGCGGGCCAGGGGAGACCCCGCAGCGGAAATCAGCCTTACACAAGCATTAATGAATAGCAACAAACTTTACGAAAAGAGTGAAACGGAAAAATAGGTTTAAATTTAAATTTTATATGGAAAATAAGGAATGAAAGCAAAATTCTGCTGCGGCGTTTTTTGTATTTTCATTCCTTTTTTAGTAGATTAAGAGCCGTTTCTTAATTGATTTTAATAAAATTTTAATAGTTGCTGACTATAATGTATAACAAAGAGACAAAATAATACTTATTAGGAAATACAGAAAGGATTGGTGAACGAGTGGGATACTATGATCAAGATAGTGAAAATCGCTATAAAGAAAAGCAAAAAGGGAATAAAGGCGGGATCTTTCTAGCAAGCCTCGTCGGTGTCATTCTCGGAGCGATCCTCATATTGGTGGCATTGCCGAAACTGGCAGATGTCGGCGTACTCCCATATAATATCCAACCAGACGAACAACTCAGCCAGACAGATAAAGCATTTCATGGGAAACAAGAAAACGTATCACTGAACGTGACGACGGATGTGACGAAAGCCGTGAAAAAAGCAAGTCCTGCCGTGGTAGGGATCACGAATCTTCAAACGACGGACTTCTGGTCGCAGGAAGACCAGCCGGCTTCAACAGGATCCGGTGTCATCTATAAGAAAGAGGGCGGCAAAGCCTATATCGTAACCAACAACCATGTCGTGGAAGGTGCGGATCAATTGGAAGTCACCCTTACCGATGGTTCGAAGGAAAAGGCCAAGCTTCGCGGCGCCGATCCATTCACGGATTTAGCCGTCGTTGAAATCGATGGAAGCAAAGTGAAACAAGTAGCAGAATTCGGAAATTCAGACGCATTGAAGCCAGGCGAACCAGTCATGGCGATCGGGAACCCGCTGGGCGAGCAATTTGCCAGTTCCGTAACCCAAGGAATCATTTCAGGTTTGGAAAGAACGATCCCGGTCGATGTCAATAAAGATGGACAGCCTGATTGGCAGGCACAGGTCCTGCAAACGGATGCTGCCATCAACCCAGGAAACTCAGGCGGTGCACTGGTGAACATTGATGGACAAGTCGTCGGGATCAACTCCATGAAAATCGCCCAAACGGCGGTTGAAGGAATCGGTCTTTCCATTCCGATCAACTATGCAAAGCCGATCATTAGCGACCTTGAGAAATATGGCAAGCTAAAACGACCTGCCATGGGCGTCGGACTTCGCGATGTCAGCGAAATACCTGCCTACCATCAGCAAGAAACATTGAAGCTGCCAAAAGATGTGAAAGACGGAGTCGTCGTTGTGAAAGTCTATCCGAATACACCTGCCGACCAAGCAGGATTGAAAGAACTCGATGTCATCACAGAACTTGATGGAAAACCGGTCAAGAACATCCTAGAGCTCAGAAAGTACTTGTATGACCACAAGAAAATAGGCGATCAAATGAAGGTTACGTATTATCGCGGCGGAAAGAAAGAAGAAACGACGATTAAGCTTACGGGTGAATCGCAGCTATAATGTGGATAACTAAATGCAGGAGGGGATAAGTCCCTTTCCTGCATTTTCTTTTAGTGTTAATATAATCTGTGGATAATTAATCATTTGTATAAGTGAATGATAAAGACTATAACAGGGCGTAAATAGCACTGATGCAACCAAAGTCTTGTATAAAAATGACTAGCTGAAAAATAAGATAAGGATGGGATTCAGAATGATTTATTGCTGCAAAGAACACGTGGAAATTGCCTTGGACACCATCGTGGATGAGTATGAAACAGCCCCAGTGATGAAGGAGCTTTCCGAGGAAGAAAAGTTATCCACAGGGTGTGAATATTGTGAAAATAAAGCTGCATATCTTGTGGCGAACTAATATTCGGCCACCATATGTGGATTAACAATGTGGATATGTGGATAAATTATGTGGATATCTTGTTTGTAAATTGTTTGTAAAGTGAGGATGAGCTGTGAATATCTCGATCGTTACCGTCGGCAAGTTGAAAGAAAAATATTTGAAGCAAGGAATTGCTGAATACGTCAAACGTTTGTCTGCCTATGCAAAAATGGACGTCATCGAAGTTCCAGATGAAAAAGCACCGGAAGAATTAAGCGCTGTCGAAATGGAACAGGTGAAGCAGAAGGAAGGAGAGCGGATCCTGGCAAAAATCAATCTGGATGCACATGTCATCGCGCTCGCCATCGAAGGCAAAATGCGCTCCTCCGAAGAACTGGCCGACACACTGGACAAGCTCGCCACCTACGGCAAAAGCAAAGTCGCCTTCGTCATCGGCGGCTCGCTCGGACTATCCGATGACGTCATGAAAAGGGCGAACGAAACCCTGTCTTTTTCAAAGATGACCTTCCCGCACCAGCTGATGAGGCTGATCCTGGTTGAGCAAGTGTATCGGGCTTTTCGGATTAATCGGGGGGAACCGTACCACAAATAGTGGTAAAGCAAAAAGTTGAAATTAGACTTGATAAAGAATGGTTAGATAAGTTAAATATTTAACTTATTAAAGTTTCTTTGAGTATGAAGTGAATTTTTTTAGTATAGAATGCTTTATATAGTACAAGACAGGGCAATCTGTCTTGTTTGTTTTGCTATTTGATATTAAGTTACAAAGTACAGACTTTTTGCTATTATTAAGTAAATAATTGTTAAGAAAAGGGTGGTGAAATATTTGGCTAACGAACTTTTTTTAGAACTTGAAGATTTAGAAAATGAAGACAACAAAAACTTATTAAGCCCCAATAAGTATGATTTTAGCGAATTAACACAAATATACCCTGAAGCAAATATCAAAGTTGAAAGAGAACAATATCCAATCTTTCAACTAAAAAGAAAGTATGATCGTGAACAAATTATTTTAGATCCTGATTTCCAAAGAGAAGAAGTATGGGACAATAGGCAAAAATCAGAACTAATTGAATCAGTCTTAATGGGAATTCCATTACCAATTTTTTATTTGAACGAAACAAAAGATGGTCAGTTAGTAGTAGTTGATGGAAGACAAAGGCTTACTACTTTTTTTTCTTTCTTAAATAATGATTTTAAATTAACAAAGTTAAGAATTCTACCTTATCTTAATGGCCAATTCTTTGAGGATTTAGATGAAATGTTACAGGCTAATTTAGAGGACTTCCAATTAATAGCACAGGTTATTAAACCTCCAACTCCAGATAGAATTAAATTTGATATATTTGACCGAGTGAACAGGGGTGGCACTCCTTTAAATAATCAAGAAATGAGAAATGCCTTATATCAAGGAAGGTCAACAAAGTTATTAGATAGAATTTCTAAATCAAAGATATTTAAGAAAGTAACATGTAATTCAATTAATTCTACAAGAATGAAGGATAAGTATTTAATTCTAAGAACAATATCTTTTTACCTATGGAAAAAAGGACAGTTACTCGATGCTAATGGCGTACAAATAGAATATAAAAAAGACATAGATGAATTTTTAGGATTGGCAATGGAATTTTTAAATTCATTAAATGATAGTAGTATTGAGCAATTAGAAAGTATATTTTACAAAACGATGGAAAACAATTACATAATTTTTGGAGAAGAATCATTTAGACGTCTTTCTGATGGGGATAGAAAAAAACCAATTAATATGATTTTATTTGAATCGTTCGGATACTTATTTACTCACTTTGAAAGTGAGGTATGTCAAAGCCATAGAGTATTAATTAGAAGAATGTGCGATCGATTATTACAAAAACAAGAATTAAATCGGTTATTAACTCTTGATAGAGGAAGAGGTATTGTGATTCCCGAGGTATTTAAACTTTTTGAATCACTTAAAGAGGAGATACAACATGCTATCAAAAATTAAAGTAAAAAACTTAAAGTGTTTTGATGAAAGTACAATAGAACTCCGTAATTTTAACCTATTGGCAGGGATGAACTCAGCAGGTAAATCAACATTCATACAGTCTATTCTTTTATCTATACAAAATATATCTAGCGAAGGAAAAAATCCTCTAAATGGAAATCTAATATCGTTAGGTGAATTCTCAGAAGTAAGGAATTTTGTTAAAAATGCAAAAAACTTTTCAATTACCTTATATAGTGAATTAAATAACTCTTTAGAACTTTATTTTGAAGAGGAAAATGATCAACTATCTTTAACTATAGATAATCGCAGTGAAGAATTGGTTGAGTTTTTTCACCAAAAAAATAAAAGAATACGATACCTATCATCAAAGAGAATAGGTTCACAAGATTTGTATTCGAATAATTATGATAATTTCAATGAAATAGGGATTTTCGGTGAGTATGCAATAGATTATTATGAGAGTAATAAAACGTCCCCTATTGAAATATTATTAATTAAAGATAAAAATATTGGTTCTACATTAGAACATCAATTAAATTATTGGTTAAAGTATATTATGAATAGTGAATTATCAACTGAAGATATTCATGGTACGGACCTTGTAAGAGCACAGTTTTCATATGTAAACAACCGCTTTGTAAGACCTAAAAATATTGGTTCAGGTTTAAGTTATATAATATCAATTTTAATTAGTGGATTAGCATCAAAAGTAGGAGATTTAAACATCATAGAGAATCCAGAAATACATTTGCATCCAAGAGCACAATCTAAACTAACCGAGTTCTTAACTTTTATTGCAGACAAAGGAGTCAAGTTTATCATTGAGACTCATAGTGATCATATATTTAATGGGATGAGAAAGGCAATTAATAAAAAAGTGATATCTACTGAATCTCTAAATACGTACTTTTTTGCAATAGACGATAAAACTTTATGTTCTAATCCAAAACTAATAAAATTTGATAATAATGGTAATGTGGAAAATCATGAGGCAGGTTTATTCGATCAATTTGATGATGATTTAGATGAGTTATTAGGATTGTAATAATATGGAGTTAATTATAAATGAGTTTTCACTAGAAGGTCATTTTAACAGTGTAGATGATTTCTTGGATTCATTAATTGATATTATAAAGATCGAAACTATAATGAAAAAGTCTTCATTAAAACTGTTGAAACATTATGAACTATACTCCTCACCGATAACTACGGAATTTACTTTACATGAAATTTTATTAGATAATAATATAAGAACAAGACCAGAGATAAGAAAGTTTAAAAGACTTTTAAGTACATTGATAAATGATCCCCCATACTGGAATGATGATCAACGGCATAGTAGTAATAATAATTACTATTGCGATTATACAGAAAAAACAAATGGTTATTCATTAGCAGAGGCGTGTGAAAGAGATAGAATAGTATTATCTTTTCAACATAATAAATTTAAAGATCCTGATATTATAATAAAAAAAAATCTAGACGAAATAACATTGATAAATATATATAATCCACGTGATTTACTAGATTTTTTATATGAAAAAGAATTAATAGATTCATATTCTTACTGTCTATACTGGTTTAAAGATTCAAAAATATCTTTGGATCTACTAGAAGAAGAATACGGATTTAATTCTTTACAGAAACATGAAAAAAGGATTTTCATATCTGCAGTGAAGTTATTTGACCAGTTAAGTTGGGATGATATACCTAATCATGAGGGGCTTAAATATAAGCAGTATCAACCTAGTCCTAATGAGGATTGGTTTAGGAATTCAGAGTACAGTGATAAGCAAATATTAAAGTTCCGTGCAAGTCAAAAATTGAGATGTTTTGGTTTTCGAGAAGGAAATATTTTTTATATTCTAAGGTTCGAAACAGACCATAAAATTAGTGATTATGGGTAATTTAAAGATTTAATTCAAAGACAAAACACAAATTACCGATTTACTAATAGTGAACCGTAACAATTAGTGGTAAAACAGAAAGTGGAATTAATTATTGGTCATGAAATTTTATTAGGTCTACAATAAACAGTCTTTTTTGAAAATCTCACTATCCTAACTCGGTGTGACCTTTGTCTAAAAAAATAAGAAGAATCCTTCCCAGTTATAGAATGCAAGGGGGATTCTTCATATCTGAAAGATTTAGCGATTATATTAATTTGTACCGGTGTAAAGTTTGTCTTTTAGAATTGCAGTAGCAATCTCTGCACAATCATTGCAATAACTCTTACTTGCTGCAAAAGTTACAACAAAAGAGGTCGTTGCTGAAACACCTTGACCAATTAGAGGTATTCTCTTACCAATCTGTTTTAAAGTTGTTTTAATTGCTTGTTTCTCAAGTTGATCCTTAGCAATTTTTTCGAGTAGTTTAGTTATTGCAGTTTTAGTAGTATACTTTAAGATTTTATTTGCGATAGTCAGTAGTCTTTCGTTATATAAAGGTTTATTCTCTTCAATGATTTGTTGACTTAATCCAAAAGACTTTCTTATACGGTCAAATACACCTGTCAGAATGGAGAGATCCACTGATATATCAACTAACGGAATGGGATTTACCCCGTTAGCAGCAGCAAGAGTTGAACCTAAATAAATATATTTATAACATGCCTTTTTCTTGGTTTCCAAAAAATCTTCTGAATACGCTTTTGCATCCAATGAAAATTTTATTTTCTTAACTGTGTTTAGATTATCATATATGGCTTTGGTAAGGTCATCTAATCCCTCTTCAGTTCGACAACTTGTAAAATATACTTTGACTTCTGTTCCTACCTGTTTTTTTACATCGTTTAAAACGTCCTCCTTTAATTGTTCGGTAGTTTTCCCTTTTTCAAACATGCTGTCTACGGAATTACGCACAAATAGACATTTCTTACCCTCCTGTTGAAGTCTTCTAAAAAACTCTGTATCTTCTTGTCTGAACTTCCCCGAAAAGACACAAATAAAGATATCGTAACTAAGTACATTAAACTTTTCAAAAAAAGATTCTGCAGGGAAATTCTTTGTACCATAACCCGGTAAATCGGTAAGGATTAAATCTTCCCATTTATAAGGATCTTCAGTAATTGTTGTATCTGTTTCTTGAGACACATTTGCTACCTCTTCACCAATGAGAGCATTGATTAAAGAGGACTTACCTGAGCCCGGTTGACCAAAGAGGGCAATTTTTACCTGTGTTTGATTTAATTTATCTAACTCTTCTTTAATGGCTTCAATAGATTCGTAAATATCATTTTCATCCATCATGGGTATCCTCCTCAAATTAACAAGATTGTAAGTATTTATCTTTCTCAAATATACCATTTTAAGGTAAGTGATTTCATATAAATTTTCTGTTTTTTTGAGTACTCACTTTAACTGCTAATATTTCGTTTGTAAGAAACAAAGCTTAATCACTAATAAGCCTGTTGCCTACTATATTATGGAAATGCCATAATATCATTATGATTGAAAATTCAAAGGTGGATATAAATGATACTTAGTAATGATTTTTTTGAACGTTTAAAAGGAATTGTAAGTTATTCATGGGAGATATTTTCCCAAAAAGTTGGTAGTGGTTTAATACAGATAAACAAGGAAGCATCCATGCAGTTGAAATACGCTTATATTCTCCAACAGTTCATTCCTCTTATTATTTTTGATAATAGGGAAAAAGTTGAAATCGAACTTGAGTCTACTTGTTTTATAAACGGAAAAACTAGAGAAATAGACATACTACTAAAAGGAACTAATTGTGTTTCTGAAACTTATACAATTGCAATAGAACTCAAGTGTTACAAAAAATTGGCTTCCTCAGGTAACCCTAGAGGGGCACATGATATATTTATGAAAGATGTATATTGTGATTTATTTTTACTTGAACAATATTGTAATCATAATCATGCAGACCTAGGTATAAGTTTAGTGATGACAAATTATCAAACATCCGTGAATCCATTAAATAAGTCAGCAAAATGTTGGGCATATGATATCTCTAATGGAGCACAAGTGAGTTCTGGAACCAATTTTTGTACTCCAATAGGTGGAAACGAAATTGACTTTACTCTAAATAAAAATTATTCATTTTTATGGAAGTCCTATGGTGAATACTGGTTTACAGAAATAATAGGAAGTTAAGGAATTTAGGAAAGGAAATTATAATAATGTCAATTTATCAAAACATCTTTCATTATTATAGGGGACAAACCAAAAGTAGTACGGAAGAAACTCAAATTCTTCAGGTTGAAAATAATGTAACAAAAGCCTTTTTAAATGTGTTGCAGCATTCTTCCCCTGAGTTGACTACAGCCTTTGTAAAAATACTAGGAATAAACTCTACGGAAAAAGGGTTTGAATACCGTTATCAAGTAAATTCACCTCTTCCTAAAATTACACCTATTGCTGCAATTATAGGGATTGCTGAAAGTAAGGAAATAAAAACCGGTGCATCTAAGCAATATGGAATACCTGATGGCGCTATTATTTCAAACGAAGTATCACTCTTGATTGAAAATAAAATTGGCTTTAACTCTTATTTGGAACATGAGCAATTAAACAGACATAGAATTAATTTTGTAAATGGGCAAATAGTAAAAGATAAACCTATTATCTTAACATGGAAAGAAGTTCGTAACTTTCTCAATGAACAGTACCAATATTTTGAAGAAAAGAAAGATCTTATTACATGTTTTTTATTAAGGCAATTTGAGGAATTTTGCTTAATTAATTGCATAGGTGACAAACAAAAGTCTAAAGAATATTTCTTTTTAAGATTTGAGAAGTTGAAAGCCAGAGAACTTGCTAGAACAATTGATTCATATATTTGGAATAATAATGATTTTAATGTCTTGGACGCTGGAACAAGTAATGGAATAGGTTATAAAAGGGTAGGAAAATCAAAGTTTGCTACTTTAACAACTGCAAGACAAAGATGTTTAATTTTACATATTGGTGAAAAAGAATGGAATTTAGGGTTAGAGATCCAAAATAAAATAGACAATGAACTGGGTATTAAATATCCTAGAAAGGATTATGAATATACTAAATACCCTCATGAAGCATATATACGTCTTGAGTGGGTAGACAAATTTAGTCAAATAGAGCCGTATATCAACTTTGCATATGAATATAGAAAATAAAGCAATGCCTCTAATAGATTTGAGGCATTGCTTTATTTTTTTTCATTAAGATTATTCAATAAAAGGTGATCTTATTAAGCCAATTTGAAAAAAATGGAGGTTTTTTGTCAGTTATTGTAGAATTCCTATTTATATATTTTATAAAGATACTAAGGAGTCTAGTTGTGTATATATCAAAATTGAGTGTTAAAAACTATAGGAATTTTGGTGAAACTAAATTTTCTATTCCACTGAAACCTTTTACTGCTATTATCGGAGAGAATAATATCGGAAAGTCCAATTTAATTGATTGTATTGGTTTGGTATTGAGCCAAGATATTACTATGTTTAAGAAGAGGTTTTTGGACATTGATGATATAAATTCAATTACCAAGGAAAATTTTAAAAAGTCTATTGTGAAACTGATAGAGGATGAAATTATCGATGAATCAAAAATAAAGTTTCCTGATGTAAGGGTAGAGTTGATTTTAGAAGATTTAGACGAAGATCAACTTGCTGTTGTAGGAGATTGGTTTTTTGAAACCACCCTTACTAAGGCAAAGTTAACTTATTGGTCTAAGCCAAGGGGTGGATTTAAACGGCAAGAATGGATTGAAAGGCAGGTTTCTAATTTAAAGGAACTTGAAAGCGCTGGTAAGGTGAAAAGGGAAGATTTATATAAACATGTGGAGTTTCCAATTGACCAATATGAATATGTAATTTATGGGGGAAATAATCCTACAAATAAATGTGATCCATACTTTCTAAAAATGTTAAAACTAGAGGTTTTAGATGCTCTCCGTGATGCAAAAAAGGAATTGGTTGCAAATGGAGAATATAAATTATTGTATCGTATTTTAAATAAGAATTATGAAAATGATTTCATTGAAATACAAACGATACTTGGTGAACTAAACCAAAAATTAAGTGAAAACAAAAAGTTAGAGTCTATTAAAAAAGAACTGACTACGTATTTAGATAAAGTGTCTTTATCTAATCCGTCAGAGTTAAATAGTATTGACTTTAATTTTTCTTCTCCAGAGGTTAATGAAATATTAAAGAAATTAAGTATTGTTTATGGGGAAAATCCAGTTTCAATTGAAAGAAATGGTTTAGGTAAAAATAATCTATTGTTTATATCACTTGTACTCTCACATTTAGCCTCACAGACTGATGATAAAACGAAATTAGCCTTCAGAGTTATAGGAATAGAGGAGCCTGAAGCACATTTGCATCCACATTTGCAAACTCATCTAGCAAAGAACTTAAGCAAGGTTAATAATTCTGGGAATGAAAAGGTTGTTAAGAAAGATACACAAATCATCGTTACTTCACATTCAACCAATATTACTACCTCAATTGATTTAAATAACCTAGTTATCCTTTACAAGGATAAAGGAAAGATAAATTATCACTATATTCTAGATGGTTTTTCCGATAAGAAGGAAGGACAAGATCATATAAAATATTTAAAAAAATATCTCGATGCAACAAATTCATCTATGTTTTATGCAAGGAGACTTTTACTTGTTGAGGGAATCTCTGAACAAATTTTAGTTCCACTATTTTTTGAAATACAATACAAGCAAACATTAGAAAGTATTGGGGCTAACATTATTAATGTTAATGGAGTAGCCTTTAAGCATTTTTTAGAAATAATAAAGAATGGATACTTCATTAAATGCGGTGTATTAACAGATAAGGACGAGGGTAAGAAAACGGAAAAAAGAGCAGAAAAATTGAAAGAGCATTATAAGGTTAATAACAATGTTATTGCTGTTGAAATTAACGAAGACACATTTGAAAAAGAATTAATTAAGTTTAACAATAAGGACAAGGGTAAAGAGTTGTTGTTAAGGGTATTTAAGCAACTTCATCCAATAAAGTATAAAGAAGTTGAGAAAAAGTGGACGGAGCAAATAGATGTAGGTAGTTACTTTGAAAATATAGAAAATGATAAATCCGATTTTGCCTTCGCTTTACATGAAGAACTACTAAAAGATAATGAAGGCATTACTATTCCTGATTATATAGTTGCTATCTTCAAGTTTATTATGGGGGAAGAAAATGAAGAAAAAACTAAATAGCACATTGATAATTGCTGCTGCTGGATCAGGAAAGACCACCGAGTTAATAAAGCAAATAATTGAAAAATCAAGGGAATTACCGCCGGATAAGTTCTTGGCAGTGATAACGTATACTAATTCTGCGACCAATGAGATTTTAGAAAGGCTACAAAAAAATATCTCAGTACACCAGAATATCTTTGTTGGAACAATACATAGTTTTCTTATTAAATTTCTAATAAAGCCTTATGGAAAAGTTTTAGGTTTGGTACCAAATGAACTAATTATCACAGATTATGAAATTAATGTTGGTAAGTCTTCCTCGAATCCGTTTGTGGAAAAAAACATTATAGTTAATCGACTTTCGGAGAAAGGTGTTTTGACATATGATTATATAATTACTCTTTCAAAGAAAATTTTAGATAACGAAAATGTAAAAAAGCGCTTTTGTAACCGAATTAGATATCTATTTGTAGACGAATTTCAGGATTCTACAAAAACACAGTTTGAGATTTTTGACACCCTTAGAAAAGGGAAGAATTCTGAAGTCATACTAGTTGGGGACCCCGAACAACGCATTATGAACTTTAAAAATAAGCCAAGAAAAGGGAAAAGTCCTTCAGGTGAAAAAAGTGTTCCTTTGCACCCGATTGATACATTACAAAAGAAAAAAACATACACTATTAGTAAATTGATGAGCAATTATAGATCTAGTGAAACGATAGTGAACTTCATTAATCAATTTCACTCTAGTATCCAACAAGAATGGGCAAATAAGAAAATTACTTCTAAAAACCCTGTAATGTTTATTCAATCTACCAAATTGAAATCGATTATTTCTGATTTTAATAGTTTATGTATTAACAAAGCATATTGTGAATTTATTCCTAAAACAAGATTTTTTTTAGCACATGAAAATAAAGTTTATAACAATTATAGAAAAAGTAATTTTGACAACAAGTCTAAAGAGAATTTGCCATTGTTTACGTGTATTTATGATTATTTATCGTCATTTTATAATATAAAAAAAGATAAGTTACATCAAATACTAGAAATGGAAGAAATTGAACTGAGGAAGAAATGTCTATTAGTGTTTTATGAAATTAATTATAATTTAAACATTGATTTAGACGATTTTTCTAACTTTATAGAAACTACTTTTAGTCGTAAAAGGGTAGAAACAGGAGAGAAGGTTAGTTTTAAAATTAAAGAGAGAACTAAGAGATTAGTAGACGAACTCTCAAACAGAATCACTCCTGATAAGGAGCATTTATCTATAGAATTAACTGAGTACAGGGATTCTTTTCTAACAATCCATAAATCAAAAGGTTTACAGGCTGATGCTGCATTAGTTGTCGCTAAAAATGAAAAAGAACTTTTAATGTGGCTAGAGAATGATAAAGAGAAACGACTAAACGATCAACAAGATAAGTGTAGATTGGGGTATGTAGCATTTAGTCGACCAAAAGAGTTTCTCTGTATTGCGTGTCTTACACCTATAAGTAAACCAACACTGCAATTGCTAAATAAATTTAAGGTGAATATTTATTCTCCATTAGAAGAACAAGTACAAACTACACTTCAAACTTTATAATAACATTGGAATTTATAAAAAAATAAATACGAAAAAAAGGTATAGGTTAACTTTTTTTGAACTATAGATTTGTTAGGATTTAATTCCCCTTAGTGTTTAATTCAATAGTCTCTAATGGCCTAAATTCTTTTGTTTACACTTTCTTTCGGATGAATAAGGTGAAGAAACCATTCTGCTTCCTTGAATATTAATGAAGAATTAATATCAGAGGCTTTGAAAGATTTTGATGGATTGTTTCAGATCGCAGATAAGAAAACTAGAAAATTATTACTTAAGACGATAATTAGGAAGATAGAGTTAGAGAATGATAGAAAAACTATCAAATCAATAACTTTTTGGTTCGAGGAGGAAAACACTCCTCCTCCAACTCCTTCAATTTTTTTGGTGAAGTTTTACCAGTGAATGAGTTAAGCAGAACCGTACCATAACTAAAAAAGGTTATTAATACAGTGCCTGCCCTCAACGTGTTATCACTTTAGTACATTGGGGGTCAGGCATTAATCTTTTCAAGTGGCCTTATATAAAGTGTCGCTTATTTATCGAATAAAATACCGCCCCAATAGGTTGCCTACCAAAAAAACCAGAATAAAGATCAGACTAATCGGGAGACTGGCGAACATCAACAGCCAGTTTATCAATCCCTTTTCTATTAAATAATTGTAGGCAATGAAGCAGTAAGGGATAAGGAGGACGAGTGAGGTTAGGATGCCAGGCGTGTAGCTCTTAAACATGATGGTTTGAACAATATGCACGAATGCCTGCAGCACAAATAGATTTAGGATGGATGTAAATAAAAGAAAGCTGCCTCCATTTGATGAAAAATGGGCGGTCGTCCATGCAATGAAGGAAATGAACAGCAAGATCCATGCTGCTGAAACAGCAAGCTGGGCAGCGGTTGAGCCTAGTTTCTTCCTTGCATTTAATGCTTGTTGGACGAACTTGGTTTTCGGATGGTTGCTTGCAGCCATGGAAGATTCAATGGTGATGATTTCTTCTAGGTCATGGAAAATAAAAATGATGGGAAGCATCCAGATGACTGTTTTGAGATCGAGAAATGGTTGTAGAATTTCTAGCATCTTTTCATTTGCCCCTTTCAGCTGAATTTCTCTCAACTGGTTGCTCCATTGTATGGGACAAGAGGTAAGAGTATACCAATATCCCGCAGGCCTACATATTTTCTTGTGCCAAATCCTTCAGGAGCTGCCCGCCAGCCAGTTTTTGATAATGGGCAAGGGCAAGCAGTGGAAAGACATATTCATAACAATGGTAGTGAATATAAAAGGAGCCGGCCATTCCCCTTCCTTTTGTGTAGGTCGTCGTCCATTCCTTTTCTTTATGCTCTACTAGAAAAGCCGCACCGGTTTCGATTTCGGGTGTGACACTCGTTGCCGCTGTGATGAGGGTGTCGAGGGCCCAAGCGGTATGAGTGCGGCTGCTTTCACCGAGAGGCACGTAGGAATTCTCTAGATCACTTTTACAGGATTCTCCCCATCCGCCGTCGGAGTTTTGATTTTTCAGCAGCCAGGTTAGAGCTTTTTGGATAGCTGGATGCTCCTTAGAAACCCCGACGGCAAGGAGCCCCGTCACAGCTGCCCATGTGCCGTAAATATACACTCCCCAGCGCCCCACCCAGGATCCATCTGCCTTTTGCTGTTTCAGCAGCCAGCGAACCCCGCGCTTCATCTTGGGATGTTGTTGATCCAAATGGGTATAGTTCCCGAAGAATTCTAAAGTCCTTCCTGTTAAATCGACCGTCGATGGATCGATTAATAAATCTTTTCCTCCCTCAATAGGCATCAAGCTCAACAGTTTTTTATCCACGTTCTTTTCGAACGCCGGCCAGCCGCCGTCTCTGTTTTGCATGGAAAGGAGCCAGTTTACTCCTCGATCCCATGCCTGCCGGTAAACCACTTGCTCTATGGCCAGCGTTCGGATGGCTCTCAGTGCAGCGGTGGTATCGTCAATATCGGGGTGGATGGTGTTCATATCGGCAAAACCCCAGCCGCCCGGCAGCAGGTTCGGTTCATGAATGGCCCAATCTCCGTATTTGAGATGCTGCCGGGAGAGAATGTATTGATTTGCTTTTTGAATCGTGCCCGATGAATAGGGGACCCCGGCTTCTTGCAGCGCGTACGCAATTAAAGTCGTATTCCAGACAGTAGCTGTCGTGTACTGGCAGTGAAGTTTGCCGTCAATTCGGCATGTCATTGCTTTTAACCCTTTCACGGCGCGGGTAATCACTGGATGGGTATTCGAATACCCCCTCGCCAATAAGGCAAAAATCATTAAAATCGTTGAGCTGAAATAATTAAGATAGGTGCCGTCCGGTTCGATTCGGTCCAGCATATATTTTTCAGCGCGGTATAATGTCAATTCGCGCAGGTTTCCATGGTATTTCAGAGACTTAACTCCCTGTTTAATGAATTGGATCACTGAGCGAACGTCTTCTTCTTGATCCTCTGTGAAAAAGCGAACGTCCCTTTGTTGAAACAAATCGGAGAGATCGGGTGACCTTGGCGTCCTTCTGCGAAAATTCAAATTGGCAAGAAGTAAAAAAGGGATCAAGTTGGCTCTTCCGTACACGGATAAATCAAAAAGATTGATTGGAAAGGAGTCTGGCAAAAGCATCACTTCAATATTGATGGGGAAGTGCGGCCATGCGCATTGTCCGGTCAGGGCCAATAGGATTTTCAAAAACAGATGGACTTCTGAAGCACCGCCGTTGGCCAGGATAAACCTTCTGGCAGCTTGGATTTTCTCGTCTTTTGGATCCCGGTAACCGGAATAAAGAAGAGCATAATACGCTTCCACTGTAGAAGTTACGTTGCCTTTCTCCTGATCATGGAATAGCTTCCAGGATCCATCTTCCTCCTGCTTTCCGGCGATGCGCTCCACCAATTCTTTAATGAGCTCCTCTTCATCGTTTATCTCCAATGTCCGTAATAGAATAATCATGCTGCAGTCTGAAGCGATCCCAGTCTCGAAAGGATACTGCCAAGCTCCGTTCTCTGCCTGGTCCAAGACAAACTGATTCGCGATTCTATTCATTTCCATCTTTACCCCATCCCTCATTTGACCGATCCTCTCCCCAAAAATTCATCTTTCAAATTCATATTCCGCCGGCGAGTTGAATATGTTCCTTTGATGGAGCGGATTGAATAGAGCCACATGAACTACTGTAAAAAGGGTGATGCCGTTTTGCTCGACTCTTTAACAGATGTCAAAAAAGAATTGAAAAAGAAGATGAAGAAAAAATCAGTCTGCCTTCCGTCGCTATCAGAAAAAGATCAAAAATGTATTGAAACGATAAGAGAAAAGACGAGGCAGTTAAATCAAGACAATGTCACAAGGACGCAGGCTTATTATAAGTTTTACCTTCAATATCCTACGATACAATGGGCACTGCTCGGACATATGATCTCACGGAATGTTGGCTGGAACATGACCGATTTAAAAGGGGAATTGCTGACGAAACTGTTATCTGAAAAGGAACAGCTAACATTTTTTACTTTTTTGGAGCGCGGCAGCTGGTTGATTTTCCAGGATGTATATCCTCAATTCTTGATTTATGACCTGAGTGTGAAGAGGGGTAAAGAAATGTTCCACCTTTTGCCGTTCTTTCATACATCGACATTCATGGAGACGATTTGGAGGTATTTTTGGCGCAGTGGGGACAGTTATACGCTGGCCATTGCAATGGTGATAAATGAACAAAGCTATTTGGAAAAAAGGTTGATTCAAAATGAGCATTTCCAAAAGAATGTAACCGGTACGGTCAGCTTTAAAATGTATGAATTTTTGCGGCTGAATAACATTCTTTTTCCCTACTATCCTGGGGAAAAAGCGCAGAAAGCTTCCCTTGTTGGCGCCACTTCAAAGCAATTCACTTCACTCGACAAAAGAATTTTATTCGGTAAAAATCTGTACTCCCTTCTTTTTCAGCGTGAAGAGATCTTGAAAGGGGTCTTGAAATGGGCACAAGTATCGCCCCATACCGGCTCAAGGAAAGATTACTGGCCAGGTCTGTTTAATGATGTAAATGAATCTTATCCTCGAGCCATCTATAAACGGCGGGTGAAGAATTGCTTGCTGAGAAAGGGGGCTAATCGATTGTACAGTCCGCCTCTAAAATACGCCTGGCCGGCTGCAGTCCATGATGACATGTGCGAAGAAGACTGGTTTGAGGATTGGATCGTCCTGGAGTATCTCAAAGAAAAAGCAATTTTCGATGGAGAGATTTTCAAAAGTTATTGTAAAACCTTTGAAACCATTGAACTGGCTGTCATGGCAAAGGAAGCCCTCCTGCTGAGGGGAGGGGATTAATCATTCTTGCGCGGTGATCCTTGGAAAGAATCTTCAAAAAAGAGAGAAAAGCCTCATCGGCTCTTCTCTCCTGTAAAAATCTAAGAATGATGAAGAAAGGGGCTTTGCTTAAGAAACAGAAAAGCCTTCATCTTCTTTCACTCCATTTTTATCTGTATATTCATCCAGCAGGGCACGCACTCCATCGGTGGTCACTGTTTCCATCAGACGATTTCTCAGCTCACTCGCTCCCCGGAATCCGCGGACGTAGATCTTAAAGAAGCGGCGAAGCGGTTTGAATGGGCGAGGTTCCAGATCATCGGAATACTTATCAAAAAGATCGAGATGCAGTCTTAGGAGATCAAGCAGTTCTTCACTCGTATGATCTTTCTTCTCTGTTTCGAACGCGAATGGGTTATGGAAGATCCCCCGTCCGATCATCACACCATCGACGCCGTATTTTTCTACGAGTTCAAGTCCCTTGTGACGGTCCGGAATGTCGCCGTTGATCGTCAGTAATGTATGTGGGGCAACTTCGTCACGAAGTTTTTTGATCTCAGGAATCAGTTCCCAGTGAGCATCGACGTCACTCATTTCCTTTTTTGTACGAAGATGGATGGAAAGATTGACAATATCCTGTTCCAGGAGGTGCTTCAGCCAGTCGTACCATTCATCCACTTGTGTGTAGCCGAGACGGGTCTTCACACTGACGGGAAGTCCCCCTGCTTTGGCTGCCTGGATGAGTTCCGCTGCGACATCCGGACGTCGGATCAGGCCGGATCCTTTCCCATTCGCTGCTACATTGTGCACAGGGCAGCCCATATTGATATCGATTCCCCGGAAGCCCATTTCGGCCATACCGATACTCATTTCCCGGAAGTATTCGGGCTTGTCCCCCCAAATATGGGCGACCATCGGCTGTTCATCTTCCGTGAACGTCAGACGCCCACGTACGCTGTCTTTTCCTTTCGGATGACAGTAGCTTTCTGTATTCGTAAATTCTGTGAAAAACACGTCAGGTCTCGCGGCTTCATTTACGACATGACGAAAAACGACATCCGTCACATCTTCCATCGGTGCCAGAACAAAAAACGGCCGCGGCAATTCATTCCAAAAATTATCTTTCATCTTATATCAAAACCCTTTCCTTAAGGGAAGGCACGTTCCCAAAATTAAAAGTGAGAATGTATCTGTCTGATCCATTACATATTGCCTGGATTTCAACCAGTATATACTTTAATACGAACAAACGAAAAGTGCAAGGGGACAAGCCGTCTTACGGGATTATGCGCTGTGTAGGTGTGAATCCTAGTGTATGATTTGTAATCCATTGAATCTTAGATGTTGATTGGAGCGAGGAAAGGTTGGGCGGATGTTCGATTAAGTTCGGCACATCCGTGTGCCAGCATCGAACGACCTCACTTCGAGTGAGGCTCCTCGGAAAGCGAGCATCCTTCTGCGGAAATCAACCTTACATAACCTTCAATAAATAGCAACAAACTTTACTAAAAGAGCGTTTTAAAAAATCCATACATGTAAAAAATTACTATAATGTATTTGTAGAATCAGTTTAGGTACTTATTCTGAAAGACAGTAAAGGCGATCGGATGATGTCTGGTATGAATGAAAATCCGTTATTGAAGAGCGAGGAAAAGAAACCGAAGATCAAGGTGGAAAGAAAACAAGGGGAATCGACTACTGCCTTTAAAGGTGCAAGTTGGGCAGCTTTGGTGTTGGGTGTATCTGCTTATCTAGTTGGCCTGTTCAATGCAGGAATGCAATTGAATGAGAAGGGGTATTACTTTGCCGTTTTGGTATTCGGCCAATATGCCGCAGTATCTCTGCAAAAAGCGGCCAGGGACAGGGAAGAGGATATCCCGGTTTCTGGCATCTATTACGGACTCAGTTGGTTTGCCCTCATCGTAGCCAGTTCCTTGATGGCGATCGGACTGTATAATGCCGGAAGCATCATCTTAAGTGAAAAAGGATTTTATGCCATGGCATTTGTACTTAGTTTATTTGCAGCCATCACCATTCAGAAAAATATTCGGGATACACAGCTGGCTAAAGAAAGAGATTAATAATAAGGACGGTACTGCTGTAGTACCGTCCTTTGTCGTTCTGGATGAAGTTTTAAAGAAGTATGGGAAGCTTCTTTTTCCTACTTTAATACTCACCCTTGATCACAAAATACGAGCCCCGGATGGTACCAGCCAGCTTGGATTTTTGCCTGGCGAATTTGAATTTTCCTTCAAGCTCCTTCGGTACTTCCATTCCTTCGGACAGCTTAAAGCCGACAGCCCGCTTCTTCGGGTCATCAACCGTGTACATGACGTTGAGCACGAGGCCGTCTTCATAAATGACGTAGGCAAATTGGATGTTTTCCACTTGAAATCGGGTCGTTTCCAGTGGCTTTGCCGCAAATTCAATATCGCGTTCTTCTTTCAAAATCCGATTTACATAATCAATTGTCTCCTGGCTTTCGCCGGCGGGAACAACCGTGAACTCATGCTTGTATTTATTCATGAAGTAACGGGCTTCATTCGCACGCAGCCCTGCAAGCTTTTCTATAATAGGCGAGGATTCTAAACCAGTCGTAGACACATCTTTAAAATCAACGATATAGGACATGTTCATTCCTCCTATTATTTCCTGACAACAGGAATCCACATTTCTCCATATACCAAACCGTTGCGACGACCCATCTCAACCGCTGTATTCGGTCCGCCGACATAGGCGACATCCTTTGCTTCCGGAAGGGCTTGGCCAAAGGCTATCCCTGTAAGCATGGTGCTTAACTCAATATCTGTTTCCGCTTCTCCTTTTACCACCAGATAGGCGCCCTTTGGGAATTGGATGATCCTTGTTGCATTCGGGACTGTTTCCTCTGTCATGACGCCGGCATAATGCATCATCTTGTTATTCACAGCTTCGTTCACAGTGAAAATGTAATCATTTTTTGCAACGGATTTTAACGCATCAAGCCTGCCATCTTCTTTGACGTCCGACCAAAAGTCTGCCTTTTCCTTGTTGATGGCGGCAAAGTCTCTGTAATCACTCTTAAGTTCTGTTCCAATGCCGACAACGGTGAAGCTTTCTTTTTCTTCCAACGTATAATCTGCCATCGTTCATCCCATCCTCTTTTTTGGATTCACCAAATGTTTTTTTCATTTGATAAGTTTATAATAGCTTTAAATCATGTCAAAAAATGATACTGTTTAGGAGGCTCTGATGAAAAAAGTTGAACGGATCAATACGATCATGCGGTATATCAACAACCGCGCCTACTTTACCATTTCTGAAATCATGAGGGAATTCAACATCTCACGTTCAACGGCTATTCGCGATATCAGGGAAATCGAAGCCATGGGGATGCCGCTTGTCGCTGAAGTTGGGAGGGATGGGGGTTATTCTGTATTGACCAACTCCGTCCTGCCGACTGTTCGCTTTACAGATAATGAGATTAAAGCGCTCTTTATTGCCTTTATGGCGACAAGAAATAAACAGCTTCCTTATCTAAAAAGCCGCCAGTCTTTAGCTGAAAAATTACTGGGCCTCATCTCGGAGAACCAGCAGGAGGACCTAGTCCATTTAAATCAAATCTTGCTGTTTGAAGGGACAAACCCCAATAATCCAGATCTGCTTGAGCTTTCAGACCTGCCCCATCCAATGTTGGAAAAACTCATCGGAATCATCCTTTTGGACAATCAATTATTGATCACCGTCAATGAAGAGAATGTCATAAAGTCATATCCAATTTATCTTTTGCACCTTTATCACGAAAAAGGCATTTGGATGATTGAAGGTTTTGACTTTATGGATGATAAGAGGAGGATTATCCCAGTCGATAATCTCACCGATATCAAACTGTATCCTGCGAAGGAACGATTGAGCAAGAAAAAGATTTTAGATAAACTGTGCAGGCAGGAAGAAGTGATGAATCTAGTCATTGAACTTGGTCCAAAGGCGATTGCACAGTTCAGAAAATACCATCCAATAAAAGCTTCCATTGCCTATACCGATCCGTACCAAACGACAGCCATCCTTAAGACTTTTATCAATGTCAATAATCCTGAAGAACGGGCCGAAATGACCAATTGGCTGCTGTTCCTGGGAGGGGATATCAAGGTAAGGGAAGTGCCAAAAGAGGTATTGGAAGGATTACAAGAGAGACTTACCGTATACAGCCCATGACCAGCAAATCGCGGCGGACGGTTCTCATGCTTTTTTCTTGAAATGAGGAAGCAGTAGTACCTTCCCGGTGCTTTTCTATTATTTATTACATTTTTAATTCTGATAGACTAATAATACAAACGTTTCATAGTGAGTGATGAAAAAAATCATATTCACCAAATGAACTACTATAGAAAAGGGCGGGATACCGTGAAAAAAAGAATAATGGCAGGAGCTTGTCTATTGGCCCTCCCTCAATTGTTAATTGGCTGTTCACAAGCAGTGACTTCACAACAGCAAGATCTGGAGCTGAATGAAAAGTCGAAATTAACCTTTGAAGAAAAGCACTATGGCACTGATGGATTGGCAAAGTCTCCGAGATTCGCACTTAAAGCAAACTATCAGGCTATCGAACCTTCCCAAAAGGCGCAGCCATTAGAAACAAAATATACAGATGAACAGTTGGCCCAAATACCAAAAGCAGAAGCGCATGGAGATAAACGGGAAAGAAGTGTCCCTTTAGGACAAGTATTACAAAAAGGGGCGACAGATCAATCAGATGGACCGCTCCAAAAAAATAGGATCGTTTCCTATTATGGAAACCCTCATTCGGTTCACATGGGGATTCTAGGAGAATATAATCCACAAACGTTAATGGATAAATTGATCGAACAAACCCGTGCATATTCCGAACTTGATCCTGAAAGACCTGCTATTCCTGCAATTGAATTGATTACAACCATCGCACAGCGCAATCCCGGAAAAAATGGTCTTTATGTTCACCCTACGCCCGCCGTCGACATCGAAGAGTATGCGAAATTAGCAAAAGAACATCATGCCTTATTAATTTTAGATGTTCAACTAGGTCGCGACACCATTATGAACCAAGTAAAATCACTAGAAAAATATTTAAAATTACCATATGTTCATTTAGCGATAGATACCGAGTTCCATGTCAAAGAAGGGCAAGTTCCAGGAGTCGATCTCGGGCATGTGGATGGCGAAAATATTCAGAAAGCGATCGAATATGTTTCAAACCTCGTGGAGGAGAATGGACTTCCGGACAAAGTCGTAGTCGTCCATCAATTTGCCGACAAAATTATTAACAACAAAAGCGCCATTCATCCCGAAAAAAATGTAGAGGTTGTTTTAAATAATGATGGATTTGGATTTCCGGCTCTAAAAAGAACAGGGTATCATCAACTTGTACATAACCAACCTATTCAGTACGGCGGGTTCAAGTTGTTCTATAAAAATGATAAGCCTTTAATGACTCCTAAAGATGTATTAGGGCTGGACCCAGCACCAGCATTTATTAATTATCAATAACGGACCGAAAAAGCATGAGGACTCTCCCCATGCTTACTTAAAAGGTTGTTTAAGGCTTGCCAAAATTTAACCAAAAGGGGAGAACGTTTGATGAAATTTGAAAAAGTCCGTTGGGGGATCATTGGATGCGGTGATGTGACTGAAGTGAAGAGCGGGCCTGCATTTCAAAAGATCAAAAACTCGGAGCTCTCTGCCGTTATGCGGAGAAGCAGTGAAAAAGCAAAGGACTATGCGAAAAGGCATCATGTTCCGAAATGGTACGATGATGCCGATGCGCTTATCAATGATCCCGATGTCGATGCCATTTATATTGCCACCCCGCCAGGATCACATAAGGAGTATACAATTAAAGCGGCAAAGGCAGGAAAACCCGTATATGTAGAAAAGCCGATGGCGCGTAATTGGGCCGAATGCCAGGAAATGATTGCTGCTTGCAAAGCTGCCGGTGTTCCTCTGTATGTTGCTTATTACCGCAGGGCACAGCCGAGATTTTTAAAAATAAAAGAGCTGCTGGAAAGGAGAGCGATCGGTGAGGTTCGTTTCGTTTCAACCAAACAGTATCAAAAAGCCAGGGAAGCTGTGAAGGATCCAACCAATCTCCCTTGGAGGGTCCAGCCTGAATTGTCCGGAGGAGGACTGTTTTTTGACTTGGCGAGTCATACGCTGGATATTTTAGATTATTTGCTGGGACCGATCACCGAGGCAGAAGGTTTTGCTTCGAATCAAGCGGGTCATTACCAGGCAGAAGATATTGTGTCCGGCACATATCGATTTGAATCAGGGATCCATGGAGTAGGGAGCTGGTGTTTTTCTGCATTTGAAGATGAGGATGTGAACGAAATCATCGGCAGTAAAGGAAAAATTACATTTTCCACGTTTGGAGATGACCCTATTGTGTTGACGACTGCTGATGGAAAAAAGGAATGGAGTTTTGAACGGCCGCAGCATGTCCATCAGCCGCTTGTCGAAACAATCGTTGCTGAATTAACGGGGGAAACCACACAATGCCCAAGTACTGGAGTGACCGGTGCGAGAACCAATCGGGTCATGGATGCACTGGTGAAGAGAAAATAAGTAGATTCTATAAGAAAATTTTCTTCCTGAATAAATGCCGAAAATGGAATTATTGGTATGCAATGCCTTAATCAAATATGTTAAGGCATTTTTTGTATTCCAAAGTCGAGATGGAAGGACTTCTCCCTTTTTTACCAGCCACAAATAGTTTATAATTATCAGAGAATAGAAGAAATTTTTAATCTAATAATAATTGTAATCGGTTAATTTGTTAAATAAAGACAGAAAACGTATGTAACTAGGTTCGCCAACATCTTTTCTGCAAATTTCAGT
This sequence comes from Falsibacillus albus, assembly GCF_003668575.1. NCBI lineage: Bacteria > Bacillati > Bacillota > Bacilli > Caryophanales > Bacillaceae > Falsibacillus > Falsibacillus albus. Next base: position 72,491 of record NZ_RCVZ01000011.1, read on the forward strand.
GTATAAGGATGGTAAAAATGAGCAACAGAGAAACTAAAACAGACGTTATCTTAATCGGTGCCGGTATCATGAGTGCAACTTTAGGGACATTATTGAAAGAACTAGTGCCTGATATGAATATTAAAGTATTCGAGAAGCTTGATAAATCAGGCGATGAAAGTTCGAACGAGTGGAATAATGCTGGAACGGGGCATGCCGCCTTGTGCGAGCTTAACTATACTGTCGAGAAGCCCGACGGATCGATCGATATTAGCAAAGCGATTAAAATTAATGAACAGTTCCAGCTCTCCATGCAGTTTTGGTCTTATCTAGTAAAGAGGGGGCTGATCCAAAACCCGCAGGACTTTATCATGCCGCTGCCTCATATGAGCATGGTGCAAGGTGAAGACAATGTCACGTTTTTAAAAAATCGATTTAAAGCGCTGTCAAACAATCCTCTGTTTCAAGGAATGGAATTTTCAGATGATCCAGAAAAACTGATGGAATGGATTCCGCTTATCATGAAGAACCGTCCATCGAATGAAGCGATCGCTGCGACAAAGATCGAAACTGGCACGGATGTTAACTTTGGTGCTTTAACACGCATGTTATTTGAGCACTTAGAGTCTAAAAACGTAGAAATCAACTATAAGCATAGTGTCGATAATATTCAGCGCACCAGCGATGGATCATGGGAGTTAAAAGTTCGAAATGTGGACAGTGGAAATGTTGAGCGCCATCAGGCAAGATTCGTCTTTATCGGGGGCGGAGGCGGAAGCCTGCACTTACTGCAAAAAACAGGCATCCCTGAAGGAAAGCATATTGGCGGCTTCCCGGTAAGCGGATTGTTCATGGTATGCAATAATCCAGAAGTGGTTGCGCAGCACCGCGCGAAGGTATACGGAAAAGCAAAGGTCGGCGCACCGCCGATGTCTGTGCCGCATCTGGATACACGATATATTGATAATAAAAGATCATTGTTGTTTGGCCCCTTCGCCGGCTTCTCACCTAAGTTCTTAAAAAGCGGCTCCGTCTTTGATCTATTCACTTCGATCAAACCGGATAATATCTTTACGATGTTAGCAGCAGGTGCGAAACAAATGTCATTGACCAAATACTTGATCCAGCAAGTCATGTTATCGAAGGAACAGCGCATGGAAGAGCTGCGCGAGTTTATCCCGGATGCAAAAAGCGAGGATTGGGATTTAGTCGTTGCTGGTCAGCGTGTACAGGTCATCAAGGATACGGAAGCAGGCGGCAAGGGAACACTCCAATTCGGTACGGAAGTCATCACGGCTGCTGACGGCTCGATCGCAGCATTGCTTGGTGCATCTCCGGGTGCTTCAACAGCGGTACATGTCATGCTCGAAGTATTGGAAAAATGCTTCCCTGAACGTATGACAGAGTGGGAGCCGAAGCTAAAAGAAATGATCCCGTCTTTTGGCATCTCGCTAGTCGACAATCCAGAACTCCTGCATGAGGTTCATACCTTTACGGCAGAGGCGCTTGGATTAAGTGAGAAAGAGAGAGCATATAGTTAATAACATAAAGAAAAGACAGGCGTGATTGCCTGTCTTTTCTTTATGAGGGGCTGACCGCCTGCCCCTTGGAAAGCGAGCATTCTACATCGGTAATCCACTTTTACATAAGGTATGTACAATAAATCTAGTTAAAAAATAGAAATGAGTTTGCTCACCGCCAATATGGCAAAAAGCAAAATACATGCGGTCAAAACGATATTCGATGCCAAGCTGCTTCGATAATCTTTTTCTACTTTTTTATTTAACAGCCAAATCAAACTGAATGATAGGAACGGCATAAATAGTGCCCCTAACGCACCATACAATATAATCAATTGAACCGGCTTGCCGAAAAATAACAGCAGCATCGGCGGGAAGGTAAGCCAAGCCAGATAAATGCGATATGCCGGGTCTTTTTCCGTCCCAGAACGGTCTGTTTGCTTTCTAACGATCCGGACAAAGTCAGCAAATAAGTAGGGAACTCCATTCCATACACCTAATAGGGAAGAAAAGGCTGCAGACCAAAAACCGATTAAAAACAGCCAGGAGACGATGGGTCCATATTTATGTCCAAGCAGTTCAGTCAGCTGAAATAGACCCTGTTCCCCTTTGACGTTGATCCCTGTACCATATAAAAACTGGCTACCGACAATCAGCAAGGATAGCGTAAAGACCGCGGTCATGATGTAAGCGGCCTTTGAATCCAGGCGCATGGTCGGGATCCATTCTTTTCCGCTCCACCCTTTTTCCTTTAGCCAATAGCCGTATGAGGCCATCGTGATGGTGCCTCCAACCCCTCCAATCAACCCGAGGGCAAGCATGAAAGAACCTTCTGGAATGGTTGGCACGAATCCTTTTGCGAAATCACCAAGATGAGGCAGAAATAATGCCGCAGAACCGATGACCGTGACGAACATCAAGCCAATCAACACCATCATGACCTTTTCGAATATTTGGTAGCGTCCGGTCCAAATCAATAAGAAACCGACAATGCCATGAATGATTGCCCAAGCCCAGAACGGCATGATCGGAAACATCGTACTCATGGCAAGTGCGCAGGCGGAAGTCGCCGCTGCCCCATAGACAAATCCCCAGATGACCGTATAGGCTCCGAAATACCCAGTCGCCCATTTGCCCATTTCCTGCCAGCCTTCAAGAATGGTCTTTCCGGTAGCTAAATGCCAGCGCCCGACTCCTTCATTCAGGAAATGCTTGAGAATGGCACCGACTATGATTGCCCAAATAAAGACTAATCCAAAGCCCGCCCCGGCCACTAAGGACGCAACCAAATCCCCAGTCCCGACCCCCGTTGCCGCCGCAACGAATCCCGGTCCGATAAGGAGGATGCGTTTTTTGAATGATGTTGGTGCGGTTACACTTGTGTTGACTTCTAGTGTCATTTTTTTCTCCTTTCTCGGTGTAAACGAATACATTTTTACAAATAATTAGAAAATTAATACTTTTCTTATACTAAACTTTTTTATACAATGTTTGCAATCCATCTTTCTACTTAATACAGAATGGGGAGTTAAGAATGAATCAATTTGAAAAGATAAAATTGATGACCTTGAATACTTGGCTTGGCAGTTCAGTTGTTAAAGAAGGCATAAGCAAGTTAGTAAAAGCTGTAAAGGCGTCAGGTTCAGATATTGTAGGTTTTCAGGAAACACCTGACCCCGGGAAGGAAACTGCACTTAAGCTGGGTTGGTATTTTCATCAAAATCAAGCCGGTCTTGCGAATTGCAGTATCATCAGTAAACATCCGATTATCGAAGGGGTTGATATCGGAGGGGTGAGTGCGGTGATGGTGAAAATTCAACTTCCTTCCGGAAAGGTGATTGTAGTGGTGAACACTCATTTGTACTATGATCCATATGGTCCGTATTGGGCGATGTTCAATGGAAAAACACCAGAAGAAATAATTTCAATGGAGAACGCGATACGGGGGGCAGAGATGGCAAAGGTGCTTTATGAACTTTCCCCATACATAGCCACAGACATTCCGGTTTTTCTTATGGGTGATTTTAATACACCTTCACATTTGGATTGGAATCGAGACATGAGCATGATTCATAAAGGGTTGGAGATTGATTGGCCGGTTACCTTGATGGTTGAAAAAATGGGACTGATCGATTCGTATCGCGCCATTCATCCTGATCCAGTAGATTCGCCAGGCTATACTTGGTCTCCTGTTCATACCCCCGAGTTTCCTTGGGGTAGCAATCCATATGAACCCCAGGACCGCATCGACTTTATTTTTTTTCATGGAAATTTGAAAGTGGTCAATTCCAATGTGTTCTTCTTAGGAAAACCAAGGGGATACGGAAGCCATGAAGATAATGAATGGCCCTCTGATCATGCTGCGGTTATTTCAGATTTTCACATTACTAACAGTGATTCAAGAGAGCATGATCGGATGTTTTGAATTGACTAAAGACAAAATCAATCGATATAATGTAAATAGGGTACGACTGTACCTGTTTATTTTCGTTAATTATTTAATAAAATTAATTAATTATGTTTTTAAATGTAGAGGGTGGATGAATTGAAATCATTTTTACCAAATGACATAAAGGATGAAAATAGAAAGATTGTTTTTGAAATTTTATTGCAAAATCCAGAACTTGCAAAGGTTGAAATCACAGAGAAAACAACCATGAGCTTTGTAACCGTCAGCAAAATTGTCTCTTTCTTTGAGCAAATAAAACTTCTCTCAGTCAGCGGAGAAAGTCGTGATGGTAGTGGGGGGCTTGGACGCAAAAGGTCTGTCTACCGGTTCAATGAGAATAGCTATGTTACGATCGGGGTGCAGCATATCGGCAAAAAAATTCTGGCTGTGCTTGTCAATTTACATAGTGAGGTCATCAGTACGTATACGCTGGATACCAACGTTCCATTTCATAGCGAAGCTTTCTTTGAGGTTTTTGTCGATATTATTAATAAGATGAAGGCTGAAGCAGAAGCGAAGAATGCGACGATTGTAGGTGTAGGGGTAGGGGTAGATGGAGCAATCAACAATCGAAAGAAAACGATTAGGATGAAGATTGATGAAAGTAAAGAAGAAGATTACCCCTATGAGGATATTATACAAGGGTTGGAAGAGCAGATTGGCCTGCCAATCATCTTGGAAAATGATGTGAACGCTTCCACCATTGCAGAGTTTGCCAACATGGATCGTTTTGGGAATGGACCAAGTGATTTGGTTCAAATTGCTCTTGGGGATGGTATAGGGGCAGGGATAATGATCGATAAAAAATTGCATAGAGGCTACAACGCGAGTGCAGGAGAATTGGAATATATGTGTTTTGATCCAGAACATATCAATACTCCTTTATCCGTTGGCTGGCTGGAAAGCAGGCTGAATATCGACTATCTCTCGAAACACTTTGGCTTTGAAGTAGCTGACATTCCAGAAATGTCTCCCGCAGATGCTGAAAAGTGTGTGGATTATATCTCAAAACATATCGCATTAGCTATAACCAATATTATCAGCTTGTTAGATATTAATCAGATTATTGTTAGCGGCAAAACCATCATATTGTTTTCTAATCACAAAATAGTTGAAAAGATCAAAGGATATGTAAACCGGCTTACTGGCTGGGATCCTAACATTTCAGCAAGCTTTTCCAAGCAATCAACAGCTGTTGGGGCCGCCATTCTTTCCTTGCAGAGAGAAATGTCAAAAGTAATTTCAGGATAATAGGATGAGGGAAGTGAGTTAATGCTAAAGATTTTTGAGAATGAAGAAATGACGGCTGCTGTAATTGCAAAAGAAATGAAAGACGAATTACAAAAAAGCAGCCCGGTTTTTTGCCTAGCTTCAGGCAGTACCCCTAAGAGAAGCTATTTACAGTTTGCAAAGGCTGTAGAAAACAGCCCGGATTTGAAAAGATTAAAAATCGTCAGCTTGGACGAGTGGGTAGGAATTGATCGAAACACCAAGGGAAGCTGCTGCCAAATGCTAAACGAAGATTTATTTTCATTGGCGGGAATCGCTGATGGCCAAATAGAATTTTTTGATGGATTGGCAGCAGATTTACATAAGGAATGCAGGCGGATTGATGCATTTATCGAAAATCATCCAATCACTTTCAGTTTAATGGGTGTAGGGATGAATGGACATATCGGCTTAAATGAACCCGGATTGCCAATATTGGATCAAAGCAGCGTCATTCCGTTATCTGAAACAACTAAGGTTGTTGCCCAAAAATATTTCGATGCACCGACCGATTTAACTAAAGGCATGACCTTAAGCCTAAATCAAATCAAAAAGAGTTCAAAAGTTATTGTGGCTATTACCGGGGAAAGAAAAGCAGATATTGTAAAACAAATATTCGAACATCCGGAAGCAAAATTACCTGCACAGGAATTGCTTGGATACCCGCACATCGATTTCTATTTAGATCGGTCTGCTGCAAAATATTTGAATAAATGAATTTTACGGGGAGTTTTTGTTTATGGGAGATATGGTAATAGGAGTTGATATTGGAGGCACGAATATAAGAGTTGGTTTAATCAACAAAGACCTTCAGCTGCTAAGAAAAGAAACAGCCTTAACATCCAAATTTACACAAGCAAATGATTTCTTCCAACATATTAAAACAATGATTGAAAGGATAGATTTCCAGAGGGAAGCTTCTAAGATAGGCATGGTACTGCCCGTCCCCTGGGAGGAGAGCATGCAGAAAATTTCAGATGCTTCCAATCTTCCTTTTTTAGAAAATACGCAGGTCAATGAGATAAGATCTTTCTTTCCCGAGTATGAGCTCTATTTTGAAAATGATGTTAATGTCATCGCCTTGTTGGAATCGAATTTCGGATCATCTAAAAATTCAGAAAATTCTTTATATATTACAGTGAGTACCGGTATTGGAAGCGGCATGATCTTGAACAATTCCATCTATAGAGGGACAAATGGCTACGCCGGTGAAATCGGAAGCATGATTATTTCAGATGAAAACAAACATCATCTTTTGCTCTACAAAGGGACCTTGGAATCATTATGCAGCGGAAGATCATTGGAAGCAGAGAGCATCAAACTATACGGTGAAAATTCGACGGCAAAGTTATTGTTTGAACACTACCAAAATGGTGATAAGAACGCAATTGTTGTAATCGAAGCATGGGTGGATTATTTTTCAAGTGCCATTGCGACTCTTATGCAAATAGTGGACCCGGAAGTATTTGTTCTCGGCGGATCAGTCATTTTTCATAATCAATGGTTGATTGAAAGGATCATAATCAGCACTAAACAGAAGGTATTAAAACAATTAAAAGATAAAGTGAATATCAAATTGGCGAAATATGGTCTGGATGCCGGTATGATCGGTGCTGGGCACATGGCGATAAAAAATCAATCTTTTTATAGGAGTGAAATAATATGAAGAAATTGAAAGTTTCATTAGTCGGTGCAGGAAGCATTTCTTTTGCATTAGGTGCTTTACAGGATTTGGTTTTGTCTGAAAGACTTAAAAATCAAGTGGACTTGGAAATAGCTTTAATGGATATTGTTGAAGAAAATTTAAACCGGACATATAACTATGCCCATGAAATGTTTTCCGAATTCAATCATCACGCAAAGATTTGGAAAACGACGGAATTAAGGTCTGCAGTTGCAGATGCTGATTTTGTCATTGTGGCGATTGAAGTGGAGCGATATTTTTATTGGTCACAGGACTTCCATGTTCCACGTCGGTTTGGCAGTAAACAAATTTATGGGGAAAACGGCGGTCCTGGTTCAATGTTCCATACATTGAGGAATTTAGGGCCGATGCTGGAAATCGCCAAAACAATGGAAGAAGTTTGCCCAGAGGCTTGGTTCATTAATTATACGAATCCAGAAGCAAAACTTGTCGAAGCCATTTCAAAATTGACGTCAATCAAAGTTGTGGGCTTATGTCACGGGTTGGATATGGGAATTGATCAAATATCGGAATTTCTGGAGATGGATAGAGAAGATATTGGGGTCGAGGGCGGCGGATTGAATCACTTTGGTTTCTTTACGAAAATATGGGACAAACGGACGAATGAAGATTTATATCCCTTATTCCGTGAGAAAGAAAAGAAAGCCAATCGTTTAGCTCATTTCGACCATATCGCACTATCTCGAACCATGTTCCATATCTATGGATATTATCCATATCCGGGGACAAATCACATTGGAGAGTATATCAGCTATGCCGATGATTTCTATGCAGGTTTGCCGCTGCAGTATAGATATGATCCAATCCATGAAAAGCTGTGGGAAAAAGGAGCAAGGACACCAGAATTTATTTATTGTGCCAATGGGGATTCATTGGATAAGCCTATGTTCTCAGAGGTTAAAACGCATGAGGTTTGGACAGAAGAAGCTTATATTTTTGACAAAAACCATGTAGGGTTCAGCAATGAATATGCTATTCCGATTATTGAAGCAATTTATTTCAATGACGAGGTTACCTTAAACGCCGTCAATATGCAGAATAAAGGTGCGATAAAAGGACTGCCGGATGACATGGTTGTAGAAACCCAAGCAATTGTGAACGGAAGCGGCATTTCATTAAAGGCGATGGAGGTGGAACTTCCAGCAGCCATCGTAGGAACCATCCATATTCAAGGGACCATTCACCAATTATTAATCGAAGCGTTTTTGGAACAGTCAAAGACCAAGCTGCTTCAGGCAATACTATTGGACCCACAGGCACCAAGCTATTACCAGGCTTGTGCCATGATTGATGAAATGTGTAAACTGCAAAAAGATGTTTTGCCGGAACTTGAATGGATTTAGGCGGTGAGTTGGATTCAAGAAAGCCAATTCATCTTGATTGTGAGGTGCTTATATGAAAAGTGAACAAATTAAAGACCTATTAGGTCGGATGACATTGGAAGAAAAGGTCGGCCAGCTTTCGCAAATAACAGGGGAGCATTATGTAGGAAAAGTTAATGAAGAAATGGTGGAAACGGGGCCGGATTTTTCGAGCCTATCAATCAAGGAAGAGGCATTGTATACGATTGGCAGCATCATTGGTGTTTCCAGCGCGAAAATCACCAACTTGATTCAAGCTGAATATTTAAAAAAATCGAGGCTGAAAATTCCTTTATTATTTATGCATGACGCCATTCATGGCTACAAAACCATTTTTCCAATCCCATTAGCCTTATCATGCTCTTGGGATGAAGAAGTTGTACAGAAAACAGCTGAAGAAATTGCCTCTGAATTGCGGGCGGCTGGGATCCATGTCAATTTTTCACCAATGGTTGATTTAGTCCGTGATGCAAGATGGGGGCGAGTCATGGAATCATTTGGAGAAGATCCTATCCTATCAGGAGTCCTGGGGAAAGCAATGGTTAGAGGATATCAAAAATCCGATGGAAGACAGATTCCACAAGATGGTGTTGCTTCTTGTCTGAAACATTTCGCAGCATACGGGGGCGCCATTGCGGGAAAGGATTATAATGCTGTAGATATGTCGATGAGGGAGTTCTTCGAATACTATGGCAAGACATATGAAATTGCCTTGGAAGAGAATCCCCGCTTTGTGATGAGTTCCTTTAATTCATTCAATGGTGTGCCGGTAAGTGCCAGCAAAGAATTGCTGCGGGATATCCTGCAGACCAAATATCATTTTGAGGATATTCTCATTTCAGATTGGGGCTCCGTTGCTGAGCTTCAAAATCATAGGGTTGCTGCATCTCCGAAAGAGGCAGCAGATCTCGCCATTCAAGCTGGGATCGAGATTGAAATGGTGTCCACAACCTATCTGCAGTACTTGGAAGAGTTGATAGAAGAAAATCCTGCTTTGCTGGAATATGTGGATCGGGCTGTATTAAAAATATTGCATCTGAAAAATGATCTTGGTCTATTTGAGAACCCATATGTTGATGAGGAGAAGGAAAAAACTCATCACTTGAAAGAAGAGACCCTCCGGTTTGCGAAAGAAGCAAGCAAGAAAAGCTGTGTGTTGTTAAAAAACAATCAAGTACTGCCCATCAATAAAAATACTAAAAGAATTTTGATCGTAGGGCCATTTTCCAGCACGAGACAACTTCTGGGGAATTGGCATTGCAAAGGGAAATTCGAAGATGTCATTTCTCTTAAAGAAGGATTGATCGATGTCGCTCCGCAATTGGAAGTTCAAGCATATGAAACCTTGGAGGAATGCCCTGCACAGGCAATGCGAAATTGTGATTTTATCCTTGTTGCCATAGGGGAAAACTGGCAGCTAAGCGGCGAGGGTCATAGCAGCGTTCAGTTAGAATTAGAGCCCTTACAAAGACAGTTAATTAAAGATGTAAAATCCCTGGGTATTCCTTATGCTTGCATATGTTTCTCCGGACGGCCACTGGCGCTGCAAAATATAGTCGACGATATCCCAGCTTTGCTATGGTCTTGGTTTCCTGGAACGCAGGCAGGTACAGCCATCGCAGAATTAATCATGGGGAAGGATACACCTTCCGGAAAATTGACGATGTCCTTCCCGCGTCATTCTGCACAAGTGCCAATCTATTATAATGAATATAGTTCTGGCAGACCGGCAAATGATAGCAGCTACAGTAATCGCTATCAGGATTGTGAAATCGGACCGCTTTTCAACTTTGGACATGGGTTGACGTATACGAACACGACATATTCAGATTTCCAACTGTCCGACGAAAACATTACCGAGAATAACGAAATCATCATATCTTTTAAGATTCATAACCCAAGTGACTATGATTACTCGGAAATTGTGATTTTATATATTGAAGATGTTATTTCACAGACAATCCGTCCAGAACGTGAAATGAAAAAGTTTAAAACGATCCCAATAGCTGCGAAACAGAGCGTGAAGGCTTCGATGACGATTCAAATGGACGATTTGAAATATGTGAACTCTAAATTGAAACGAACAATTGAAAGGGGAAATTTCAATATTTACATCAACGATACAACGAAGCCGATTTTTACAATTGAATATTGAATCGGTTTTCATTTAATAAGCCGTGCCGCTGATTCGACTTTATATCAGTGGCTTGAATATTATTTAATAACATTAATTAATTAAATAAAATTAAATTGACATTAGATTTTTCGATTAGTATGATTGTATTAACAAGAAAGATAACGCTTACATAAAATTGGGGGGGAATGCAAGAGGAAAAAATAAAAGGCTGTTTCTCAAAGATTGTAGGTTTAATAGGTTTATAAAATTAATGATTATTGGGTTTATGAATCAATTAAAAGAAAGAGATTTATTTTTTTATCAAGAAAAGTCGGAATATTTAAAATCTTAAATGTTGCCGGCAGGAACATGTTCACGATTATTTTTGGTGGAAAGACCATATAAAAACGTTTTTATAAAAAGGAAGAGCCAAATGAGTAAAGTAACAATAAAAGATGTAGCGAGAGAATCGGGGGTTTCGATTTCTACAGTTTCCAATGCGCTCAATGGCGTGGATGTATTGAACCCGGCCACGAAAGACCATATTTTAGAAGTTGCCAAACGTTTAAACTACGTCCCAAATCTCAATGGCAAGCTATTGAAATCAGGCGAAAGCAAGATGCTGGGCTTTCTGACAACAAGCATAAGCGGACCGTATTTTTATGTGCTGGCCGAGGCAATGGCTCGGATGAGTGAAAAACTTGGCTACGGATTCAGTATCGTCATTGCGAAAGATAAGCAAGTCATTCTGAGCAATATACTAGGCAGGCGTGTGGACGGAGTCATTATTTTCGAGGAGTTAATGATTGATGATAATGATGTTGCGACCATGGAAAAAGAGCAAGTACATGCGGTCTTTCTAGACCGTGTGATTCAAAAAGAAACGATGGGCAGCGTCATCTTCGATTCGTACTTTTCAGGCTATGAAGCTGCCAAATACTTAATCAGCCTAGGACACCAAAAGATTGCTTACATAGCCGGTGTGGATACAATGTATGACAGTGTTCAGCGTCAAAAAGGATATTTGGCAGCATTGGAAGAACATCACTTTGAAGTGGATGAAGATTATATCCTTCAAGGTTATTTTGAAGAAGAAGGTTCTTATAATGCTGTAAAAACATTTATTCATTTGCATCAGGAGAAGGTGCCGGATGCCTTTTTAGCCGGAAATGATCTTAGTGCAATAGGATGCATCAAGGCATTGAAATCTGAAGGGTACCAGGTTCCTGATGATATTAGTGTCATGGGGTTTGATGATATTAATCTGGCACAATACTTTTCTCCGCCCCTGACAACGGTGAAAAATCAGATAGCGAGACAAGGAAGGCTGGCAATAGAGCATCTTGTTCAGATGATTCAAAGGGAAGAAAAAGGAAAGATTCAAATGCTGAAGGGTGAAATTGTTGTTCGTCATTCGAGCAGCTTGAAATTGGATAAGGATTTTGTGTGGAAGGCAGCGGCAGCGGAAAAATAAAAACGTTTTTATTTTTGTATGAATATTATTCAAGTCTAGGGGTGAAGTGGTGAAGACATCAATTACTTTACAATCTAAAAGCAACATTGCTGTGGAGCGTCGAAAAAAGAAATTTTATTCTGGATGGAGAAACCAATGGGAGCTTCAATCCATGATCCTCCCTGGTGTGATTTTTATGATCATCTTCAGTTACATACCTATGTATGGCGTGTTAATCGCCTTTAAACACTACACTGTTTTGGACACCTTCAGCACCGCACCTTGGGTCGGGCTGGAGAACTTCAAGATTATCTTCACTGATCAATATTTTTGGGGTGCAATGGTCAATACATTAGGGATCAGTTTTTTGAAACTTGCTTTTGGGTTCATTACCCCCATTATTTTAGCCATTATGATTCATGAATTGGCAGACGGTCCATTCAAAAGAATGATGCAGACCGTTTCATATTTGCCTCACTTCTTATCTTGGATTGTTTTAGGCGGAATGTTAATCACGTGGTTTTCGACTACAGGATTATTTAATGATTTGTTAATGTCAGTGGGATTATTATCAAAACATCAAAATTTCCTGTTGGATGAGGATAAATATTGGTGGATCGCCACACTATCCGACGTATGGAAGGAAGTTGGTTGGGGGACCATTTTATACTTGGCGGTCATGACCAAAATTGATCCTACCTACTATGAAGCAGCCAAGATCGATGGTGCGACCCGCCTTAAGCAAATTTGGCACATAACTATTCCTATGATGAAAAATATTATCAATTTAAATCTAATCTTATCCATCAGTGGCATATTAGGATCAAATCTCGATCAAACCTTAGTATTAATGAATTCTCAAAACCAAGCGAAAGCTGAAGTTCTGAGTTCGTATGTATACCGGATCGGGATGACGCAAGGAGATTTCTCGTATTCGACAGCTGTTGATTTAGGGACTTCCATCGTTTCAATTATCCTGCTGCTGACAGCCCATAAAATAACGAAGCGATTAAATGATAATGAATCGATCATATAGAAAGGAGAGGAATCCATGAAAAGAAAAATCGTAAAAGAAGATGTGGATAGCCAAGTATTCAATTTTTTCAACATTCTTTTGATGATCATTTTTACCGCTATCATCATTATCCCCATCTGGAATGTGCTGATCTCCTCGTTTAGCTCAGGGAAATCATTAGCTGAAGGCGGCTTTGCTTTATGGCCGAGGGATTTTTCGTTGGAAAATTATCGTGCTGTTTTCAGGGATGATTCAATCTGGCAGGCGTTTTTCATTTCTGTTGCAAAAACAGTCATTGGGGCGACGACCCATGTATTATTCTGTGCAATGGTGGCTTATGGCTATAGTAAAAAACATCTTAAAGGCCGAAAGTTATATTCCGCAATCGGAATTGTGACGATGTTCTTCAGTGGCGGAATGGTGCCAACCTATTTGCTGATGAAGTCATTAGGTCTATTAGATAGTTTTTGGGTCTATATCATTCCAGCACTGTTGAGCTTTTTTGATGTCATCATTTTAATGAACTTCTTTAGAAGCATCCCAGACTCATTAGAAGACTCTGCGAAAATTGATGGGGCGGGGGATTGGAAGATTTTCATGAAAATATATTTACCGTTATCCAAGCCTGCTTTGGCTACCATTGCTTTATTTAATGGGGTTGGACAGTGGAATGACTTCTTCACCACGAAATTGTATATCACAAACAAGGCACTATACCCGCTGCAAATGAAAATCTATGAAATCATTGTGCAATCACAAACACATACCATGCAGAACATCGGTGCTTCTGTTGTGCTTGAAACAACGGCAAAAGGAGTCCAATTAGCGACAATTGTCGTTACGACACTGCCGATCATTTTGATTTATCCATTACTCCAAAAACACTTCCTCTCTGGAATGATGTTGGGGGCAGTAAAAGAATAAACATACAAATTGCGTGTTATCGAACGACTCGACAATAAAGGAGGGGGTGCAGAGCAGAGTCATGCTGTTTAGCTTTAGGGTGATGGATGTAGCGTTTTTAGATCGTCTTAATTAAAGGGGGAAGAATGATGATGAGAATAAAGTCTTTTCTTAATGCAGGTTTCCTATTATTGTTGGCGCTTTCACTTGTGTTGACCGGATGTACTTCCAAATCCAGCAGCGCAGTAAAAGGGAATACAGATTATAAACTTGATAAAAATACACCTGCTTGGAAATTGGATAAAACAAAGAAAACGACGACGTTAACCTGGTATGTTAATGCGGATTGGTGGAACACCGATTATGGCCATGACTTTGTAACGAAGCAGATCAAAAAGGATTTGAATCTCGATATCAAATTCATCACTGGTGATGATACAAAGTTAAACGCCCTTTTTTCCAGCGGGCAGATACCTGATATTATCTCCATTTTCGATGCGAATTCTCAAATGGCGCAAAAGGCAAATACGTGGGCGCTGCCACTTGACGATTTAGCCAAAAAATATGATCCATATTTTAATAAAGTCGCTTCCAAAGAGACAATGGATTGGCATAAGCTGAGCGACGGCAAAACATATGGCTACTCAAACTACTCAAATACGAAAGCCGATTATGATAGCGGCATTATTCCTTCAACTACTGCATTCGTTATTCGCAAGGATGTCTATGATGCAATTGGCAAGCCTGAAATGAAGACTCCAGAGCAATTTGTGAGTGCCATGGAGAAAATCAAAACTCAATTTCCAAAGTTAATTCCATTTGGTCCAGGAGAAGCCTTTGGGGAAATTTTGCAAGATTATATCGGTGTTCCACTGCAAACGGATAGCGGGGAATTCTATAATCGTAATTTAGATGAGGATTATCTGACTTGGATCAAAACATTTAATACTGTTTATCGAAACGGCGGTATTAGCGATGATAGTTTTGCAGATGACGACACTGCGTTATCCGATAAGATCAAGTCTGGTAAGTATGCCTCTATGTTAATCAGCGGCATCCCTCAAAAAGGCTCTGATTTACAAACCTTTATGACAAGCAACCCTGGCAAGGAATATATAGCGGTGGACGGACCACAGAGCACTGTTGGACATGAGCCTACATTAAGCCAATCCGGGATTACGGGCTGGATGATGAACTACATTACGAAAAAGTGCAAAAACCCTGCGAAAGCGATGCAGCTTTTCACGTATTTACTAAGTGAAAAGGGTGAAACCTTGACCACATTCGGAATTGAAGGACAAACCTATACCGTAAATGCGGACGGGAAGTATTCATTTACACCGGAATTAAAGGAAATGCGCCAAAAAAATCCTGAACAATTCAAAAAAGAATATAGGATGGGAGAGTTTTTCTTCTTTGGCCACGATAAATATAATGCGTTAAGTGATGATACGGCTCTAGAAGCTACGAAACAATTGACCGCTTGGGGCAAAGGCAAGCTCAAACCGCATTTCATCTTGGAAGGCATCGATCCGGATCAGGGAACACCTGAAGCCCGTGCAGTCAGTGAAATTCAAACATATTGGGATTCCTCATTGGTCAAAATGGTTCGAGCTAAGAACGACCAGCAATTTGATAAAGTTTTAGACAGTTACAAATCATTCCTAAAGCAAAACAACTGGGATAAGATCACAAAAATCAGAAGCGAAAAAATGGCGGAAAACCGAAAAAAATTAGGTCAGGACTAATTTGAAAATGCCAACAGTGGAGGTTGTAGATCCTCCACTGTTGGTTAGCTTTATTTACATCAGTTTAGATGAAGGGGTTAAACCGTTATGCAGAAAGTCTTTAATGTAGATGGCAGGATCTTTTCGACTTTATCGAAGGTTTTCGACCTGCTGATTTTAAATATCCTTTTTTTAATCAGCTGTGTGCCCATTGTGACGATTGGCGCCTCATTGACTGCTCTTTATTCGGTTACATTGAAAATGGTGCGGAATGAAGAGCTTTTTGTTGCCAGGGAGTTTAGGAGCAGCTTCATATCGAATTTAAAACAAAGTTCCATCATTTGGGTGGCTGCCTTGCTGTTCTTCGCTGCTTTGATATCGATAGGACACTTTGTTGTTCCCGTCAATTCTCTGATTCTATTTCCACTTTTATTACTGGCAACAATAATCTTGTTATCGTTCATGTATGTATTTCCCATGATAGCCAAGTTCAAAAACTCCAGTTTTCATATTTTGAAGAATGCACTATTTATTTGCCTGCACTCAACGGCTTATTCGATTTTATTATTCATAATGACGCTTTTCTTTTTAGTTGTCATTCCTATTTATATCCCAAAATTATTGTTCATTTGGTTGTTTTTAGGTTTTTCCGTATCAGCTTTTTTAAAATCATTTTTATTAGAGAAGGTTTTCAATACCTATGTCAAAAAGCAGCATTAACTTTGAACGAATAAGGAGACATATATGAATATAAAACTCATCACTACGACCTATCATGAGAATATCAAAAAAACTCGCGAGAGCAGTAATGACTTTTCTGCTGATTGCGGAGTAGAAATGAATGTAGTCAATATTTATCCAGAAATGGAGTATCAAACATTTGAGGGGTTTGGCGGGGCTTTAACTGAGGCTGCATCCTATACCTATTCTTTGATGGGTGAAAACAATCAAAAAAGAATACTGGATGCTTATTTTGGAAGTGAAGGTAACCGTTATAATCTAGTCCGCACACACATAGATAGCTGTGATTTTTCGGTAAATCAATATGCTGCCATTAATGATCCGTCTGATGCTGGATTAACTTCATTTAGCCTAGAGAGAGATGAGCAATATATTATTCCTTTTTTAGAAAAAGCCCAGCAAACAGCAAATAAAGAACTAAGTGTGATGCTGTCTCCATGGTCCCCTCCGGCTTTTATGAAAACGAATGGACAAAGGGCTGGAGGAGGATCTTTAAAACCTGAATATAGACAATTCTGGGCAGACTACATCTGTCATTATATCAAACAATATCGAGAAAAAGGCTTCTCCATTGACATGATCACGATCCAAAACGAGCCTAATGCTACTCAAACATGGGATTCCTGCTTATATACTAGTAAACAGGAGAAGGAGTTTTTACGAGATTATTTATATCCCTCCCTCGAAGCTAATCGTTTAGGAGATATTGAGGTCTGCATTTGGGATCACAATAAAGAGAGAATGTTTGAACGGGCCTGTGAAATCATTGATGAGGACACAAACAAAATGGTAAAGGGAGTGGCTTTTCATTGGTATACCGGCGAGCATTTCGATGCGATTAAACTGGTCCGTGAAAAATTCCCCGATAAGAAGCTTATCTTCACCGAAGGCTGTGTGGAATACAGCCGATTTAGCGAAGCTGGGCAGTTGGAAAACGCTCAAATGTACGCTTATGACATTATCGGGAATATCAATGCCGGGATGAATGCTTTTATCGATTGGAACATCATTCTCAATAAAGAAGGCGGACCGAATCATGTAAACAATTTCTGTGATGCTCCCATCATGTGTGACACAGATAACGATATCATTCAAGAAAACCTGTCTTACACGTATATCGGACATTTCAGCCGTTACATTGAGCCAGGCGCTAAACGTATTGCTTCAACGAAATATACCGATAAGCTGGATGTTGTCAGTATGAAAAACCCTAATGGTTCCATTGTGATTGTATTGCTGAATCGTTCACAAGAAGCAGTCCCTGTTGCACTTCGAATAGCTGGTCAAGTGACAGAGTTTTCGGTACCAGCTGCCTCTATTGTTACAGGTGTTATTTAACCAAGTCGAATATATTTAAGCAATCGCTGGAGGAGATCAAAATGAAGCTGATTCAAGTGGGTCTTGGAGCTCATGGAAAATGGGTTGGCAGCCAGTTTGTCATCCCATCCACGGACTTCGAATATGCTGGATTGGTTGATGCCGATCCAAAATGTCTGAAAGAAGCAGCGGAGTTATTAGAAGTTCCGAAAGATCTATTGTATACCGAATATCACAAAGGGTTTAAGGATCTTCAAGCTGATGCAGTACTTATTGAAGCAGCGTCGCATGTCCACTATGAAATTTGTAAAGAAGCACTAAATAACAACCTACATGTCCTTATAGAAAAGCCATTTACATTACATATAAATGAGGCATTAGAGCTGGTAGAATTGGCCGCACAAAAAAACATGAAAATAATGGTCAACCAAAATTACCGCTGCAATTCCAATGTTCTTACCTTAAAGAAGGCAATCCAGGATGGAAATTTGGGGCAGCCGTTGTTTGTTAATTCTCAATTTTATTATCATCATGTGGGAAAACCATACCAGCGTGAAATGAAAGACTATATGCTGCTGGAAATGGCAGTACATCATATTGATATGATGCGATTTTTATTTGAATGTAATGTTGCAAGTGTTCAGGGAAAGACCTGGAATTCACCGGAAAGCGGTTATCAAGGAGACCCGAATGTTCATGCAGTCTATGAAATGGAAACAGGAATTCCAATTTTTTATCTGGGCAGTTTGCTTTCCAAGGGCAATGAAACCCCTTGGGAAGGAATATGGAGGATCCAATGTCAAGAAGGGTCCATTCATCTTGACGACCTGGGCAAAGGCTATGGGGTTTACTTGGTGGACTCAAGTCATACCCTTTCTAAAGTACAAAATTTTGTTCCAGACTTCGCCGATATTCATGGGATTCTTAGTGAATTTGCAGATTGTATTCGAAAGAACAGGGATCCAAGAACTTCCGGGAGAGACAATCTTCACACATTGGCAGCCATTATGGCAACAAGCGCTTCTTCAGCGGAAGGAAAGGCTGTTCATCCCTCGGATTTTCTCAAAGCATAGAGGCATGATTATTAGTGCAGCTCTACAGATTATAATAAATTGCGGATGCTTTATAGGGTGTCCAGATTGGCAGGTGTCCGAAGAATGATCAATTCAAAAGCAGGTCCAGCGTCATTAACTAACAGTTTGCGTTCCACTCTAAAATTAATGAAGATTGATGAAAAAATGATTCCTTTTCAAAATGGAATTCCATATCCATCATTTGAACCTCAAAGCCGTATGGTCCAATCACTTGAGGGAGAATGGAAAAAGAAGCGCTTTGAAGCAGATCATGATTGGACGATGACTAAGCGCGATGATAATTGGATAGCCAAAACAGAACAAGATTCATTCGGAATTACCGGAGTGGAATTTAATGATAGTACTTGGGAAACGCATTATATTCCGCTGCCAGAAAATAAGCTAACAGGAAAAGAAGAAGTGAATGGTGCCGAGACTTATGAAAATGGGGTTTGGTACAGGCGATGCGTTTTCCTTGATGAAAACTGGTCTGGAAAAACAATATCCCTAAAATGCTTGGGGTTGTCCTATGTGGGTGACTTCTGGATCAATGGCAGCTATGTCGGGTATCACGAAGGTGGCTATACGCCTTTTTCATTCGATGTGACTTCTTATTTGATCAACGGTGAAAACACCATCGTAGTCAGGGTCGATAATCCTCCCTGGACTTCCCGTATCGATACGATCCCTGCAGTTGATAATGATTTCTTCAACTATACGGGAATCATCCAAGATATTTTTCTTGAAGCGACTAGTGGGGTTCACGTCGCAAGGACAGATATCGTACCCCAAAATGTTGATGGCGATCTGGATATAACAGTAGTAGTTGAAAACCGTACGGAGCAATCTAGAAATATTTCTTTAAAAGGGAATATCTTTGAAACGGACTTTTTATCTGAAGACTGGCTTTCCGAACCTTGTGCGAAAAGCCTCTGCAAACAAAGGCTTGAAGTAAGGGGTCTTAAAGAAATGAAGGTAGAACTTGCTCCTTTTGAAACAAAGGTGCTTAACTATAGGCTGTCTATAGAAAATCCTAAGCTTTGGAGCATCCGGGAGCCGAATTTATATGTGCTGGAAGTTTTAATGTCTGAAGGGCAGCTTGAGGTTGATTCTTTTTATTCTCAATTCGGAATCCGAACGATCAAAACAAATCAAGCAAAGATATGCTTGAATGAAGAATCGGTTTTTCTTGCTGGTGTTGCAAGGCATGAAGAATGGCCAGGATATGGAAGAACTGCCTCTTGGGATAGGATCAAGAGTGATTTCCATCAAATTGCGGACTTATCTGTCAATATGGTCAGAACTGCACATTATCCCAACCATATTTATACATTCATTATGTTGGACCGACTGGGATTGACGGCGATGAGCGAAATCCCGTTGTGGCAGTTTGAGACGCATCATTACGAAGTGCAGGAAAATAGAGGGATCTCTTATCAGATGTGGCGTGAAATGGTTTTCTCCCACTTCAATAGACCATCGATCATCATGTGGAGCACTCAAAATGAATCCAAAGATGTAAAGCTTCGAAAAAAATACAATGAGAAATTAGTAAATGAGGTCCGGACTGCTTATAATGACGGCCGTTTGATTACGCAAAGCGCAGCAGCTGATCAGCCTGGCTTTGACGATGAATCGATGGAGCCATTGGATGTAGCGGGATGGACAATGTATTTTGGCATATTCCATGGAAGCACCCCGTATGAGGGAACGAGGGACTTCATTGAAAAAGCACATCAGAAATGGCCGGATAAACCCATTATCAATACAGAGTATGGAATCTGGAGCAATGCCGATGGAAGCAACCTGCAAGAGCAAGTTGCGATCTATAATGATGTTCAGTTGGCTTTGTTGGAAAAGGCAACCGTATCACCGCAAGGCTTTATAAATGAGAAAGGATTTATTGCGGGCATCGATTACTGGACAGCTTTTGATTGGTATGTCAACCATAACCAGTTCTATCAAACGATGGGTATGTATCATATGGATCGAACAACGAAAAAACCTTTGTATCATCGCTTTATTGAGGACCATCAGCGTTTAATGAAAACGACAAATGGGCTTGGAAAATACCAAAGTCCTGAACCAATGATAACGTTGAAGTTTAAAGAAGAAATACTATCTTCCGGAATGGTTGAATATATATTAGAAGAACCAAAGAATATGAATATATTCAATTACTTAACAGTGAAATTAATGGATTCACAATCCTTGGAAGGCATTAATGTCCAAATAGCAGATGTGAAAGGGAATATAACTTCGTTTCAGACATATGGAATTCAGGTGAACAGAGTCTATGAAGTATTTGTTCCTCTCTGGAAATTAAGTCATGAAGTGATCGCCAATGCTGCATCGATTCAATTAACCTATAATCCCAATCGACAATTAAAAGTTCTGGAACTGGCATGCATGATGGCTGGTAGGTAAGTGAGAAAAGAAGTGATGAGTGCGGCTCTGCACGCAGCACTTCTTTTTTAATGGCTATATTAAACCTTGGTGTTGATATTAGTCTGTTTCCAGCTGTTGATTGGAGTGCAAGTCGTAGACTCCGGCGGGAAAAGCGGAGTCAGGGAGACCCCGGAAGCGTTAGCCGAATAGGCAATAGGCGGATGTTCATTAAGTTCGGCACGTCCGGTGCCAACATCGAACGACCTCACTTCCTGTGAGGCCCGCGGATAGCGAAGACTTGCACGGAAATCAACAGCGGTATTTAAAAAAGCCTTTTTACATTGAAGTTTTAGTGGTTAGGAGGAAAAGCATTGCAAATGAAAAGTAAATTGCCAAGAAGTTCTCCGGAGGAACAAGGAGTATCTTCAAAAGCTATTTCTCAATTCTTGGATAATATCCAGGAAGAAAAGCACGAGCTTCATAGCTTGATGATTTTGCGTCATGGTCATGTGATTACAGAGGGATGGTGGAATCCATTTAATAGTGATAATGAGCATGCGCTATTTTCCTTGACTAAGAGTTTTACGTCTATAGCAGTTGGGTTTGCAATAAATGAAGGTCTTTTCTCTTTGGAAGATACCGTTTCATCTTTTTTCCCTGATATAGAGATTAATCAAATCAATGGGTTCAAACCTATTCAAGTCAGGGATCTACTAACGCTGAGCGTCGGCCATGAAAAGGCGACAATGGGCTGGGATCTACAGCAAATTAAAGGGAGCTGGATAGAACACTTTTTAAATATTCCTCTGGATCATGAACCAGGTACTCGATTCCTGTATAACACAAGTGCTTCTCATATGCTTTCGGCCATTGTACAGCAGGTTACAGGCAAAAAACTAATTGATTTTTTAGAGCCTAGGTTATTTGGTCCGCTGGGGATCTCGAAGCCGAATTGGCAAACCTCGCCTGATGGGCATAACACCGGTGGCCATGGAATGAGTCTAAAAACAGATGATATTGCTAAATTCGGTCAATTTTTATTACAGAAAGGTTTTTGGGAAGGCAGACAATTGCTGCCGGTGAGCTGGATCGAGGAAGCTTCATCCCTTCAAATTCTTAATGGAGACAATAAGGATGACGATTGGCAGCAGGGATATGGCTATCAGTTCTGGCTTTGTCGACATGGGGCTTACCGTGCTGATGGGGCATATGGTCAGTTTTGTATAATCCTGCCCGATCAAGAGGCGGTCGTCATAATGACGGGTGCGGTTCAAAATGGTGCACGTGTTTTAAATCTCGTATGGGAGTGTTTATTGTCCGCAATGAGAAAAGATCCATTTCCTAAAGACCTTTCAGCTCAAACGACTTTAAGACACCAATTGAAAAATTTGAGATTGGAAATACCGGAACTGGCGGAAATTTCTCCACTTTCCAAGGTAATCTCAAACAAGATATATAAAATGGATTCTAACATTCACAACATCAAAGAAGTATCGATCATGTTCGATTCAGATTCCTGTACATTCATGGTTATGGATAGCAGAGGCAAACATTATATTAAATGTGGTTATCAAGAATGGGTGGAAGGCACCACGGTACTATTCGACAATGTGTATCATTTCCTGTACCAGCCGGAAGAAGTAAAGGTATATGCTAAAGCAGGTTGGAAGAATGAGAAAGAATTCGAGATGATTTGGTGTTTTATTGATACACCTTTTACCGACAAACTGACTTGCCGTTTTGACGGAAAAAATATTCAACTAAAGAGAGAGATGAATATGGTCCAAGATCATGGTCAATATACAATTGGTGGGAGAATGGAGAAGAAATCATTTAATTAATTCCATTTTTGTTAAAATGAACATCTTAAAGAATGTTTTTAAAAGAGGGATTATTCAATGAACGACATAAAAGATCGATATATACTTGATTCTCACCAGAGGTGTCTAAGTGTATATAAATTAGATCCTTATCAACTTTCATTTCCTAGAGTTTGTCTTACGAAAAATAGATTAGAACAAAAGAAAGAACGAATAAATGAACTTCTGTCAGCGGCAAGGAAATTTATGATGAAATTAATTTCTGACCTGGAAGGGAAAGCAGTGCTTATTGTAGTCACGGACCTTGAAGGCTATATCTTAGAAATGTATGGCGACGAAAAGATGAAAAGTGATATTCAATCTTTGGGACTATCGATTGGAATCAAACTAAAGGAAGAAGAGGTAGGGACAAATAGCATTGCGATGGCATTGGACTTGGAGCAGCCTGTGCTGATAAAAGGCACTGATCATTTCCAACATAGCTTACATCAAAGTGCATGTTTCTCTGTACCTTTCCTCTATTCAGGACAAACTGGAGGTACAATCTCTGTGATGATGAGCTCCAATGATGCGAATTCATTCCATTTAGGACTACTACAATCAGCGGTAGATTCTATCGAACGGGAAGTAAGAGTGAATCAGCAGAATAAGCAGTTGATGGTGCTTAATCAAGTATTGATCGAGAATAGCCGAAATGGAATCATTATTACGAATGATGCGGGATTGATCATTGAATTGAACCCATATGCGGAGAAGGTGCTATCAGGGCAAAAAGAAGATCTCTATCATAAACCCATATCTACTGTTGAGAAAATAGAGAGCTATATGGAGGATACGGTAAAATTCAACAGAAAATATGAAGATATTGAAATAAAGATTTCCGATAATATCTTTCTCTTTGACTCCTTCCCTATTTATAATGAATCCCATGAACTAATGGGAGCGATTGGCCAATTTAGAGATATTACAGATCGATTGATGTTAGAAAAGCGTGTAATGGAAAATGAAAAGTTATCAGCAATTGGTAAAATAAGTGCGGGGCTTGCGCATGAAATTAGAAATCCGCTTACCTCGATCATAGGATTGTTGAGATTAGTTAAACGAAACTTCCAGACTGAACAAAAGCAGGAAGCATATTTCCGTATTATCTTCAGTGAGTTAGAAAGAATCAAAAATCTTGTACATCAATTAGTTTTGAAGGCCAAGCCAGATCAAAATGGAATCTCGAAATCGTTTTGTGCCATCGAAGAAATTATCCAAGATATCATTACTTTAATGGAAAATGAGTTGGAGAATAAAAAGATTTCAGTTGAAATCAAGTCAACCAATAAAGAAAAAATATTCATTGATCGTGATAAAATCAAACAGGTGTTCATTAATATTTTACAGAACGCCATTGATGCTATCGATTCGTATGGTCAAATATCCATTTCAACCGATCCTGATATGAAAAAGAGCGGAATAGAAATAAGCATTAGAGATGACGGAATTGGCATGGATGAAACTACATTAAAAAACCTATTTACTCCACTTTTTTCTACAAAAGAATATGGATCGGGACTGGGTTTATCAATGAGCAAAAACATTATTCAAATGCACGATGGAGAAATCAGCGTAGATAGTGAAAAAGGCAAGGGGACAACATTTACCATCTGGCTTCCAAATTGATTGTGTTATCCAGCTGGCTTAATATCCTCCCTGAAAGAATAAAAGAATCCGCACATAGCACCATGCTATGTGCGGATTCTTTTATGAAGTCTAATCAATTGATATGGTGATTACAGCCCTGCTGACCATTCATCCACTGTCATGACATCAGCCTGCCTTGGGAAGACCTTTTCAGTCAGGACGCGGTGGACTTCCTCGTCGCCATCCAGGCATGCGTCTGAAAGGACGCTCAGGCCATAGTCCTTATCCGCAGCTTCTCTTAAAGTGGACAACACCACTCCGCTTGTTGCAATGCCTGTCAGGATCAGCTGATCGGCTCCAAGGCCCCGCAGGACGACTTCAAGATCGCTTCCGCTAAATGCGCTTACCCGGCGTTTCGTTACGATTGGTTCATCCGCACGCGGCGCCAACGATTCATGGATCTGTGTGGATGCCTCTGATTGGACCATGCCGCCGTGTTTTCCGATGGCAGAAAACATTTTATTTTGCCCGCTGATTTCTGGATAGCCTTCACGGAATGCGACACGGACAAACACAACAGGAATTTCCGCTTTACGAGCGGCTTCAACAGCCTTCTGAAACGGAGTCAGCACCTCAGGCTTATCCGCATAACGGGATACGATCCCATTTTGAAGGTCCATGACCAATAATGCTTTCTTCGCTGATTTCATCACATTCAATCCTCTCTGATATCTACTAGTACTTTTATTGTCCAATATGTCCTGTTCATGTTCAAGAAATCCGCCTCGTTCACCCAAGTTTGCGGTCGTTTTTCAGCGGGAAAAGAAATGATATGAACAATTCTATTTGATTGATTAGGAGGAGAATGGATGCAAAGTATCGATGCATTGAAATCTACGCTGCGGAAACATACCATAACGTCAGTATTCGATCATTATGATGGTGAGATACTCGGACTTGACCATAATAAAAGATCCATTAAATATAAAAAGATGAAAAACAGTCCATTCCAATTTTATCGAGGAAGCGCCTATTTATTTTACTTCGATATCTCCAGTCTCCCGCTTGCATATCATACCCCGAAAGACAAACCTACTTGGATTCAAGGCGACCTTCACTTCGATAACTTTGGTGGGTTTCGCAACGAGAGTGGAGAGATGGTGTTTGACTCGAACGACTTTGACGAAGGCTATCTCGGGTCATACTTGTATGACGTCTTTCGAATGGCGACAAGCATCGGGCTTTATGGCGATCAGCTGGATTTTGACAGCGAGCAGCAGAAGTCATTCATTGAAGCCTATATAAAAGCATATCATCAGCAGCTTGAGAAATTTACAGAGCAAGAAGTTGATCCTGCCACTCTATCATTTACAAAAAAGAACACAGCTGGCCCTGTTTCAGACACATTAAGCAGCTTTGAAGAACGTGATGCAGTGGAAAAGCTGGAGCAAATGACCGTTGTGGAGGATGGCAAACGACGTTTTAAAGTGGAAGGAGCAATCGAGGAGCTTTCCGATGAGGAAAGACAGGGTCTTGAAGCCGCATGGCCGGAATACATTCAATCGCTCGATGAAAACAAACAATCCGCAGGCAGATTTTTTAAAATTAAGGATGCAGTCAAACTGATAGGGGCAGGGACTGGTTCCATTGGCCTTAACCGTTATTTCATCCTGATTGAAGGGGAAGGAAGCAATCAGATGGATGATGTGATTTTAGAGGCGAAGGAAGCCAGATACCCTGCAACGGGATATTATTTTCCTTATGACGATCTATTTAGCGATGAATCCGATATGCATCATGGCCGGCGCGTTATCAGGACCCAAAAGGCGATGCATTATCTTCAAGATCCATATCTTGGTTTCTTTACAATCGCCGATAGCCACTTTTATGTAAGGGAAAATTCCACTTTTGATGAAGAGTTGGATCCTGAAACCCTGCAGCAAAGTGACGATATGGTAGAAACGGTTGAAACGATGGGCAAGGTGACGGCGAAGATCCATGCGCGGGCGGACCGTGATGTCGAAGAGTCCCTGCCTCATGATAGTGAGGCGGTCATATTGAAGGCAATCGGTGATATTGAGCGCTTTTGTGAGGATATCACGAACCTTTCTATGTTTTATAAACAACGGGTGAAACAAGACTATGAGCTATTCAACGAGTGGCTGGAGGAAGAATTTCTAGGTGAAGGAAAGGATTAACATTTCAGATTGCGCCGCAATGCAAAGAACAGATCATTCAATAGTGGAGAAAAGTCCTCTAAAAATACTTAAACACCTCAATTTAATTTTACTGAAACCTTCTTGCAAAGTTCGATTGGTAAAATAGAAGAATCGATTAAATGAAAGAGGGGTTGGACGATGGAGGACCATGTAAAGAAGTCGTTGGAAGAGTGGAAGGATGAGATTTGCGATCTTTTAGATGAGATCGACCGTGAATATGACGGAATCAAACGTGAGCTCCAAGTGTATTCTTATAAATTCAGCATCACGAAGCAAGTCATTCAATCGACGGTGAACGGCGATTTGATCAGAGACATCCGTGAGTTGTATCATACCCCTTTTGAGAAGCGGTTTAATCAGCTCAAAGAGGATATCAAAGATTTAGAGGAAAAAAAGAAAGTTTTCCAAATGTTCGTCGATAAAATCGACAAGGTCAAAGGAAAAGAAGAGGAGAAAGCGGGTCTGTCTGTTTGAAGGTAAGCTTGCCAATACAGCCTGTCTCTATGTAGACAGGCTGTATTGATGTTGCAAATCATCAGGTAGATTCAGATTGATGCGCCAAGATGCCCTTCAGTTTAATTAAGGCAAAGGCAGAGCGGGTTTTTGGAATGATCCAATAATCCAGTCCGAATTGTGTTGTTTTAGTAGAATAAATAAAAATGATGAATCCAAGAAGAAGCATTTCCGGGTTCGTACTGATAGATCCAGAAAACATGTAAGAGAAATTCATTACGATTCCCATCAACACACCAAATCTAGTGAATATGCCAAAAATCAACGAAAGCCCTACTAGAAACTCTCCCCAAGGTACGAGAGTGTTGAAAATTTCGATATGTGGTAAAGCGAAATGCTGCAGAAAATGAGCCCACCAGGATTGAACATCTGGATGAACTCCAGTCGTTTTGCTCAGTGCACCTTTAATGAATCCTGCTGCGTTGAAGCTATTACCGGCCAATTTATTGAATCCTGCTTCGATCCAATCATATCCCAAGTATAAGCGAATAGCGGTAAAAATGATTGTCCCCAAAACTGAAAATGAGATAGTGTTTTTCATCATGACACCTCCTTTTATTTACTTCAAATCCACTATAAAAGATTTATTTACATGGATTAAAGATGCAAAATGCCCATTATATACCAGTTCATTCATCGCATTTTTTGTAAAAGAAATTTTATATGAGAACCATTGAAAATTTACAAGACTTCAGCCTATCGGATAATTGGGGAGAATTTAAATAGTGAGAAAGAAACAGTTTGAGCCCATTATTTATTCTAATGTAATGATTGTTTTCTCAAAGCTCGATTCTTTTAACAGTTTTTCTGGACAAGAATGCATCATTTGAAGGTGATTGGAGCGGAAGGTGCGAGAAAATACAAAAAAGAGGATTAAGCGGGTAAGTGTACTTGACGGCAAGCTTGGCAAGCAACAAAAACCTGTCCACGGTGACAGCTGTGGACAGGTTTTTGTTGCTGCTGAAAGAATAACTATTGATTGAAAGGGTACTATTGAACTCACATGAAATTTAGTGGCAATACCATTTTTTCCAAATATCTGCGGAGCTTGTGCAGCCATCTTCGTTGCCCCAATGATATTTATTGTCACCACAGTCATCGTCGCCATGGTGGCCATCATGCCCCCCGTTATCATCTCCACCTTTTCCCCCATTATTGCACCAATTCCAAAAGTCATCCCACCAATTATCCTTATTCCCACCATCGTAGTTCCCATAATAACTATCTTCTTGCTTTTCATATTTTTGATAATCGCTCGCTGTCTTTTGAGAAGTGAATGATAAGAGGTAAGAAAAAGCTTGGAAGAGTCCATTATTGGAAGTTGAGTGAGAAGTAGTACTTGATGCATACGCAGAAGAAGGGAAGAATAATAAACTTACGATTATTATCAATGTTGCCAGTCTAATTATTATTTTCAAATACGCACGGACCCCCTCATTTCATTCGTTAAGAAGAAAAAAACGTTCTTTATAAAGAATGATAGTATAATTTATTTAGTTTGTAAACAATTTTTGATGCAGGGATTATAGAAATTCGTATAAAATTCAAGACACCCTTTACACGATCCATACAAACTATTAACTTTGTTTCAATACTTCGTTAATATTCGAGCGTTACATTAGAATTGCCAAGTAAATAGGTAGAACTCGGAGATATTAGAGAAATCTTTCAGCACAAAATTCTATGAGGATCCTTATAGATTTTTTTAGCCATGAAGATTTCTCTTTTTGTTTGGAGTGAAAAGTAATGGGAGTGAAAGAGGACTTATTGAAAGTACTGAAATGGGAGCAATTGATCGTTTCGATTAAAAATCCAAAAACCTTGGATCAATTCCTGGAATCGGATATTTCCACAGCTTTTTTGCTGATGGGCAATATCAATAACTTGCAAGGATATGTGCAGGAAATGAAACGAAGGAATAAGTTTGTCTTCCTTCATTTGGATATGGTCCAGGGGATCCGAAATGATCTTGAAGGATTGAAATTTTTATCACATTATATAAAGCCGCATGGAATCATCACGACGAAAAAACAGCTGATTATTTCGGCTAAAAACCTTGGTTTCTTGACGGTTCAACGATTGTTCCTGGTAGATTCCGATGCGGTCCGTAATGGTTTGGAAATCACGAGGGAGTATCAGCCCGATTTCATTGAAGCGATGCCTGGGATCATTCCATCGATGTGCCAAGCGATTGCCGAAAAGGTTGATCAAGTCTTTATTACCGGCGGCCTTATCCAAAATCAGGAACAAATCCAAACGGCCTTGGATCACGGGGCATTCGCGGTTTCAACCAGTAATTTAAAGTTGTGCAAGGACATTTTGTCCAAGAAGAGAGGTTGTGAAGAAACATGAAGAAAGTGGAGCTTCAAAATATTGTGAAGCGCTATGATAATCAACATCTAGCGGTTTCTGACATTAATCTGACAATTGAACCAGGGGAATTCTTTGTATTGGTCGGTCCATCAGGGTGTGGGAAAAGCACCATGCTGCGCATGATCGCCGGACTTGAGACCATCACGGAAGGTGAATTGAGGATTGGCGAAAAAACGGCTACCCACTTGCCGCCAAGCAAGAGAGATCTCTCAATGGTCTTTCAAAATTATGCCTTGTATCCACATTTAACCGTAGAGCAAAATATTGCATTTGGTCTGCATACTAAGGGATTAAATAAGATAGAACGCAAGAATAGGTGCGAAGAGGTTGCAGAGATGCTCGGCCTTGCCAGCTATTTAAAACGGAAACCGAAGCAGCTATCAGGGGGACAAAGGCAACGGGTGGCCTTGGCAAGGGCCATTGCCAGTCAATCGCCGATATGCTTGATGGATGAGCCATTGTCCAACCTTGATGCGAAGCTGCGTGCCCATATGCGTTCAGAAATTAAACATCTACAACAAAAGCTTGGAATGACGCTTATTTATGTCACGCACGATCAAGTGGAGGCCATGACAATGGCAGATCGCATGATGATTTTAAAGGATGGGAAGATTCAGCAAGTCGGCAAGCCGCTTGATATTTACAACCGTCCTGCCAATCGTTTTGTGGCAGAATTCATCGGGACACCACCTATGAATATACTGCCGGCTGTCTATGATAAAGGATCAAATCAATTATTGATAGATGAACAAAGGGCGTTAACTTCGTTTTCTCATGATTTTAAGGCTGATATGGATGTTTTCATTGGTATCCGTCCTGAACACATTACCTTCGCTTCAGAAGATGATACGCCGAATACCCTTCGTGGAATCGTCTATCATTCTGAAATCCTGGGAAATGAAACGATAACAGACGTAGAATTAGGGCCAGTAAAGTGTTTGGTCCGCCAATCCGGTCAACAGTTGTTTTCACCTGGACAAGAGGTTGCGGTTTCATTTCCTGAGGAATATATTCAATTTTTCGATAGCAATGGCGATTCTCTTCAGGCAAAAAGAAACGAAGGAAATAAGGTGAGGGTAGGATGAAGGCCGGAAATACTGCTGAATTAAACGTTCAAAATAAAATAGCATTGAATTTAAGAGGATTCAAGGATTTTTTCATTGGGATTTTATATTTGCTCCCGTCTTTATTGCTGTTGGGTATTTTCATCTTTTACCCCATGATAAAGACATTTTATTTAAGTGTTTTTTTAACGGATCAGCAAGGGAATCCCGCTGCATATGTTGGACTTGAAAACTATCGATATTTGCTGACGGATCCAGGCTTTTTACATAGCTTTAAGGCCACGGTTCTATTCGTCCTCTATACTGTACCGTCGAGCATAATCATTGCGCTCTTTTTGGCATTGCTAACCAATGAAAAGTTGAAAGGCATCGGTCTATTTCGAACACTATTTTCATCCACGATGGGAATCAGTGTGGCAGCTTCCTCGGTCATTTGGCTGTTTCTATTCAATCCGAGCATCGGGATGCTGAATCAGATTTTGACTATGTTTCATCTTCCGACGTTTCATTGGCTTCAGGACCCGGATTCTGCGATCATTGCGGTTTCCATTACGACTGTATGGATGAACATTGGTTTTGCCTATCTTATATTGCTTGGGGGACTTCAGAATATCCCAGCTGATTTATATGAGCAGGCTAATGTGACTGGCACGGGATATTGGTATCAACTCTTTAAAATCACGATTCCCATGCTTTCTCCAACATTATTCTTTATTTCAACGGTTACACTTATCAATGCTTTTCAGACATTCGGACAAATTGATATTTTGACGAAGGGCGGCCCAAGCAATGCAACCAACCTGATCGTCTATTCCATCTATCAGGACGCATTTGTCAATTATCGTTTAGGTGAAGCAAGCGCCCAAGTTGTATTACTGTTCTTCTGTATGATCTTCATTACGTTCATTCAATTTAAGTTAGGTGAAAAGAAGGTGCATTACCAATGAGAATCGTCAAAAGCATAATTGTATACAGCCTCCTGTTGGTCAGCGCAAGTCTTATTCTTTTTCCTATTGTATATACGTTAATGGTCAGCTTCATGACAGGGGGGGAAGTGCTTCAAGGCCATTTTCTGCCGGAGCATATGACGTTGGAAAACTATCGGAGCGCTTTTCAAAAGGTTCCCCTCCTTCATTATTTAGTCAATAGTTTCATTGTTTCTCTTGTTGTAATGGTCGGACAGCTGATCGTGTCCAGCTTGGCCGCCTTCGCTTTTGTCTTCATTCCATTCAAAGGGAGGAATGCGATGTTCCTTCTCTTTTTATCGACGATGATGATTCCGTGGGAAGCGACAATGATCCCGAATTTCATCACGGTTTCCAACTTTGGCTGGATCAATACCATCGCTGGGTTGACCGTTCCATTCTTTGCATTGGCATTTGGGACATTCCTATTAAGGCAAAATTTCAAGACGATCCCTAAGGAACTGGATGAAGCGACACAAATTGCAGGAATGAATAGATTTCAATTCTTTATTCGTGTAGTCTTGCCCATTTCGAAGACAAGCCTGGTATCATTGGGGGCTTATGGATTTCTTACAACCTGGAATATGTATCTGTGGCCGCTGCTGGTCACGAACAATGACAAGGTGAGAACGATTCAAATCGGGTTAAAAGAAATGCAATCCCAAGAAGTTGCAACACAATGGGGGGTGGTAATGGCGGCAGTCATCATTGTGATACTGCCCACATTAATTCTATTATTCGCTGGTCAAAAACAGCTGCAAAAAGGGTTGATGGACGGAGCACTGAAGTAGTGCTTGCAATAGGACAAAACAGTCAAACTTTTATCTAAGGAGTGGAAAACATGAGAAAAATGACAAACGTCTTCATGATTTTATTTTTGTTGTCATTAGCCGTATTATCAGGGTGTGGAAATCAAACATCCGGACAGAATAGTGAGGGCAGTGATGCGAAAAATGGCAGTGATAATGGCAAAACCAAAGTGGTATTCTGGCATGCGATGGGCGGCGACCTCAAGCCTGTTCTTGAAAATATAGTGAAAAAGTTTAATGAAAAACATCCTGATATTGAAGTGGATCCTGTTTTTCAAGGAACATATGAAGAAGCGCTGACTAAATACCGCAGTGTCGGTGGTACGAAAAATGCACCAGCGATCATCCAGACTTTTGAAGTGGGAACAAAATATATGATCGACAGCGGGTACATACAGCCTGTTCAAAAATTCATTGATCAAGACCATTATGATATCAATCAATGGGAACCGAATATCCGTAAATATTACCAGGTAAATGGAAAACAGTATTCTATGCCGTTCAACTCTTCTACACCGGTTTTAGTTTATAATAAAGATGCATTCAAAAAAGCTGGCCTAGATCCGAATAAGCCGCCTCAAACGTATAGTGAGCTTATGGAAGATGCCAAAAAGCTGACTGTGAAAAGTGGAAACAAAACAGCACAATATGGATTCTCCATGTTAAACTATGGCTGGTTTTTTGAAGAGCTGCTGGCAGAACAGGGCGCATACTATGTAAATCATAAAAATGGCCGTGCTAAACAAGCGACGAAAGCAGCCTTTAACGGACCTGAAGGTGTAAAAGTATTCAATCTATTGAATAATATGAATAAAGACGGTTCATTCTTTAATGTAGGTTCCAACTGGGATGATATCCGTGCCGCATTCGTTTCCGGAAAAGTGGCCATGTATCTTGACTCTTCCTCTGGCATCAACAGCATTGTCGATAACTCAAAGTTTTCTGTCGGAGCAGGCTACCTGCCTCACCCGGACGGTAAAGATCCTCAAGGTGTCGTCATCGGAGGAGCTTCACTATGGATGTCAAAAGGAATCGGCGATAAGAAGCAGCAAGCAGCATGGGAATTCATGAAGTACCTTGCTTCTCCTGAAGTGCAGGCAGAATGGCATACGAAGAGCGGATATTTTGCCATCAATCCGAAAGCATATGACAGCGAGATTGTGAAGGAACAGCATAAGAAGTATCCTCAGCTTGAAACAACTGTAAACCAGCTCCATGATACGAAGAGTACACCGGCAACTCAAGGCGCATTGATTTCCGTTTTCCCTGAATCGCGCCAAAAAGTGGTGACAGCCCTTGAAAAACTCTATCAGGGCGGAGATCCTCAACAGCTTCTTGATGAAGCAGCAAAAGATACGGATCGGGCGATGGAGATTGCCAACAAAACGAAAAAGTAACTTTTTAGAATAATAACGTAGGCGGGAGAATTTATGAAGAAAATGGTGTTTGCCCATCGCGGGTGCAGTGGAACACATCCTGAAAATACAATGGCTGCCATCCATGCAGCGATTGAGGCTGATGTGGATGGGATTGAAATCGATGTCCAAAAAGCGAAGGACGGAACGTTGGTGGTCATGCATGATGAAGCAGTCGACCGGACTACCAATGGGAAGGGGCTTATCAAGGATTTAACATGGGACGAGTTGAATTCCCTGGATGCCGGCGGCTGGTTCTCTCCAAAATTCAAAGGAGAGAAGGTCCCGGCCTTCGATGAAGTATTAGAGGCTTTAAAAGGGACATCCATCATCCTTAATGTTGAGATGAAAAATGACTTGATCGACTATCCCGATCTTGAACAAGATGTCTATGAATCTTTGAAGCGATTTGGATTGGAAAAACAAGTGGTGATTTCCTCTTTCAATCACCGGTCATTATCAAGATTTTCAAAGATGTTCCCCGAGGTGGAGTTAGCCATTCTTTCAGAAAGCCCTCTTCAAAATCCGAAAGAATCAATGGCAAGTATCGGCGCGGCAGCCATTCATTGTCCATTGGAAGCTTACCGGGAAATGTTGATGAAAGAAGAGGGGAAAGGGCTGCACTATCGAATTTATACAATGAATTCCCCAACAGAACTAGGTGAATGGGGAATTCAAGATCAATATGATGTCTTTACAGATTATCCGTTGGAAGCATTAAAGATTGTGCGTGAATAGTTGGTAAAAGAGGCTGGCCAAATAGTGGTCAGCCTCTTTCATCAGTTCTTACCATGATATATGTTATACTATTCTGAAAAAGGGGGAATGAAAAAGTGGCTGAAAATATTACGAAGGCAATTCAAGATCAATATCCGGATGATTTTGCATGGTGTTATGGATGTGGCCGTCTAAATGAACATGGCCATCATTTTCGTACAGGCATACAAGGCAATCAGACCATTACGGTTTATACCCCTCAAAAGGAGCATATGGCCCTTCCAGGGTTTGTTTATGGCGGAATGATTGCTTCATTGATCGACTGTCATGGAACAGGCTCAGCTGCGATTGCACTCCATCAAAAAAATGGCCATGAAATCGGGGATGACACCGAGCCGCCTCGTTTCGTCACCGCTTCTCTCCATGTCGACTTTTTAAAACCCACTCCTCAAGACATACCATTAAAGGCGATAGGAAAAGTTGAAGAAATTCATCCGAAGAAATTTAAAGTAATGACTGAGGTGTATGCCAACGATCATTTGTGTGCTCGGGGTGAAGTCGTAGCGGTCGTCATGCCCAGCACATTTACAAAATGATAGACTTTCACAATTGGACTGTTCCTTTCATTTGAACAGTCTTTTTTTTCTGTTCTATGGTCAATTACCCACTTCTCCTTTTCTTCTATTTTGCTTCCTTCCTCTTTAAAACTATTTTTAGTAGCTGTTTTATATATTGAGTTTGTGCACGGTTGATTTCCGCTTCAGGATGCTTGCTCTCTGAGGAGCCTCACACGAAGTGAGGTCATTCGATGTTGGCACAGGACAAGGAACACTTCGTGCGATGGGTCGCTGCCGAACTTAATCGAACTTCCTAATACCTCCTCGCTTCGCTGCGTGGTTGCATCTGTCTAGCTAACCGGTCTGCTGTTCCCATCGGAGTCTTGCACCTCCGGCTCCGATCAACTTCGTATGATGAGTCATTTTAAAGAAAAACTGTTAAAAACAACAATCTTCGAGAAAAGAGCCTTTTCAAAAGAATTCCCTTCTCCTTTTGTGCTATTTTCCTCACTTAGCCTCTCACATCCGTTCATTTCAATTTGCAAAAAAAGAATAATAATTACGAAATTGCAGCACCTTACTGCGGAAGAAGGGGGGATATTTGTTGAATATTTTTGGATGAAAGTGGATGTATACAATTTTGTACACAAGAATACAAAAAGAAAACATTGAGTGTACAATGATGTACACATGTATACAAATGCGTACACATGTTGATTTTAAGGGATGTGTACAAAATGTAATACAAGTATACAGAAAAGATTACAAGTATTCGTTTTGAATACAACTTAAGAATCATTGACACCGTCCTCCCCCTTCGATAATCTTGAATTAACGGGCTGATAGGAAACTATTAGACTCTCGATCTTTATTTTTCGAAAGGAATGATAAAATGAGCAGCAAATCAAGAGTTACAGCAATTGATGTAGGAAATGATTGTGTAAAAGCAATATTTGGGAAATTCGACCATGAATTATACATACCTAATGTAATCGCACGTGATACAGAGGACCGTCCGGTAATTGGAATCGAAGAGTTAAATGACAAGGATCCGCTCGATGGTATTCATATCCGCGTTCACTCCCCTGCTTTAAAAGAAAATAATGTCATTTACCGTGTTGGAAATCTGGCAACAAAAAGTGATAATCCGACAGAATTAGATCCTGGCAGCAGCAAATCCGAAGAAGATCAAACATTGGTTATGCTTTTTGCCTCTCTTGCGTTGGACGCAGTCAGAGAAGAAAATTCGGAAATTTTCAAAAAGTCAAATAATGTAATCGATGCAAACTACACGCTTGGTACGGGGCTTCCTCTTCGTGAAGTAAAGGAAGGAAAGGATGTTGGCTACCGTGCTCAATTATTGAGCTCTGTCCATCAGGTAGAGTTTTTGGTGACGCCAAAATATCAAGGGCTAAAAGTAAATATTAAATTTGACCAAGTGAAAGTGTATCCGGAAGGCTTTGCAGCTTATATCAACCTCGTAATGGATAACGACTTAAACATCATCAATCGCGATTTGATCGATAAACGCATCTTGATCCAGGATATCGGCGGTTTGTCTACAGATGTGGCAGTCATTAAAAACCGCAATGTCGACGATGACAAAGCACAAGGCTTTAACATCGGCGTATCCGAAGCACTTGAACAAATCCGTGAAGAAATCAGGTCAAAGCATGGCGTCGAACTTGATAGCCGCAGGGATGTCGTTGACATCATCACACGCAAAAATGACCGAAATCATATCATGGTGAAAGGAAGCCGGACAAGCGTCCACGATATCACCGACCGCATTTTGCTTGAGTTGGCGAAAAAACAATACCGTTTCTTGCGCAATGTATGGCAAAAGAACTCCCAAACGGAGATCTGCTACTTTGTCGGCGGAGGTTCCATGGTATTGAAGGATTACCTCAAAACCTTGAATAATAACCTTGATGGCTACAACATCGATTTCTTTGAGGATGAAAAAGAAAGCATTTGGATGATGGCCAATGCCTACTATAAACTCATCTCGGATTTTGTAAGGAAGAACAATAAAGAACAACCTAAACCTAAAGAAAAAGAAAAGCAGGCTGCAGCCAAATAAATAAGGTGATTTCATGACGAAAAAGGGAATTGAAAGGGGGCAGGCCATCACTTTTCGCCTACCTTCCGACACACCAGACCATATCCTGAAGCAATTACAGAAGCTGAAGGAAACAGAAAGAAGGAACTTTTCGAGTACGATTGCCCAATTCATTTTGGAAGGGGTCAATAATTCGCTATCAAAGGAGAGGGAGACGGTCACCATCCCTCTGCCGAAGCAATTAAGCAAGGAGCAGCGTAATTGGCTGCGCCATTCCCATTCTGAAGCATTGCTTGGCAGCATCATTTATCAATTATTGGCGGATCCGATGAGAGCGACATCTGTATTGGCGTCATTGAACAGCGGTGCGATCGATATAGATGAGGCACTTTATCTTCAGGAAGAAATTGAAGAAAATGAAGACGTGCAATTTGAAGAAATTGTAGATGATTCACCATCCGTTGATAACGCTGATTTCGAAGATGATTTGATGAACTTTGATTGGGATCAAGCCAAACATGGGCATGCTTCGACGGAAGAAGACAATGATGAAGAGGAAGACGCCGACGATTTACTGGGCGATTTCCTTTCCAAAATGAATAAATAAATTATTTTTTCAAAAGTTGTTATTGTGATCGTTTTTCTTGTAAATCATTGATCAATTGCTGTTGATTGAAGCTGAAGGTGCGTGACTCCGGAGGGATTCGTGGGCAGGGTGAGACCCCGCAGCGGAGCGAGGAGAGGTAAGGCGGATGTTCGATTAAGTTCGACACGTCATGTGCCAACATCGAACGACCTCATTTCGTGTAAGGCCCCTCGGAAAGCGAGCATCCTTCCGCGGAAATCAACTTAGCAGTAAACCATGCGAAAACAGCTTAAATAAATGTAAAACGGGAGGCTGGGCTTCCCGTTTTTTGTTGGGCTGTTAAACGTTGTTAGGAAAGAACGGAAATGATGACAAAAAGAACTATTGAGCAGTTATCGATGGAATATTCGATGCTGATATCGACGAAATTCACCAATATATCAGCGAAAAGCTCAATATATCCTCGAAATAGCAGTATTTATCTGCGAAAAATTCAATATATCGATTATTCTACATTATTCGACAAAAATTTACAGGCTCATGATCCTCATTGTCTAGCAAAAACACCATAAAATCAGCACCGCCTCATGTGAAAATATCAATTATTAGACCAAAGTCCGATTATTGAAATTTCCAATTCATTTTCCTTTCCAAATAAAAACAATAAGAGTATCATAGTTCCTTGGATATCAAGAAACAAAATCTTAGCGAATGCAGCGGATGCGGAGAGGAGGATATGCATGAAACCCGAATCCTACAACAAAGCTTCAATCGTAGCCCTCCTGATTGCAGGAACGTTTATTGCCATTTTGAATCAGACATTGATGATTACAGCAATCCCTCCAATTATGAAGGAAATGCATATTACAGCCAATACTGCGCAATGGCTGACAACGGTATTTATGCTTGTCAATGGCGTCATGATCCCGATCAGCGCCTTTTTGCTTGAACGTTTCACTTCCAGACAGCTGTTCCTTTCGGCGATGGGGATATTTATCGGTGGGACGATTGTGGCTGGTTTAGCCCCTAATTTTGGGGTGCTTCTGATTGGACGGATCATCCAGTCAAGTGGAGCAGGGATATTACTACCATTGATGCAAACCGTCTTTTTATTGATTTTTCCAGTCAACAAAAGAGGAGCGGCGATGGGGATGGTCGGATTGGTCATTTCATTCGCGCCAGCCATCGGTCCAGCCTTTTCCGGATGGGTCCTATTCCATTATTCTTGGCGGGTATTATTCTTTATCATCTTGCCGATTGCCATCATCGATATGATCATTGCTTATTTTGCCATGCGGAATGTTACGGAATTGACTCGTCCGAAAGTCGATGTACCTTCGATCATCCTTTCTTCATTCGGGTTCGGCGGTCTGCTTTATGGGTTCACCAGTGCAGGCAATAATGGCTGGGGAGACATCATGACTATCGCCTCCTTAACGGCAGGGACAATTGCTCTGGTCATTTTCATCCTTCGCCAACTGTCCATGGAGCGCCCGATGCTCGAATTCAGGGTATTTAAGTACTTTATCTTTACGATTTCGACAATCATTGGAATGGTCGGTTTCATGGGATTGATTGGTGTGGAAACCCTCGTTCCTCTCTATATGCAAAATATGAGGAGTTTCTCTGCCATGGAATCGGGAATAGCCATCCTTCCCGGTGCATTGGTGATGGGGGCGATGTCGCCGATTACCGGCCGCATCTTTGATAAAGTGGGGGCACGCTGGCTGGCCATTACAGGTTTGACGATTGTAACGGCGACCACTTGGGGCTACTCCTTTTTAACCCCATCGACGTCATTCATGTTCATCATGATCATGTATTCGATCCGGATGTTTGGGTTATCGATGGTAATGATGCCTGCAACGACGGCAGGGCTTAATCAGCTGCCGAAACGGTTGATTCCCCATGGTGCTGCCATGAGCAATACGATGCGTCAAGTAGCGGCATCAATCGGAACAGCGATCATCGTGACAGTCATGACCACGACAGCGCAGCATGCAAAAGTGCATGCGGTAATTGCCCATCCGTATATTCATGGGGTCAATGTAGGGTTCCAGGTCATTTCCGCCCTAACCCTCATCGGCTTGATTTTGTCCTTTTATATAAAAAGAACGTACCCTCCTGCCGAAGAAAATGAAGCAGCATAATATTATGGTAAATCATAAAGCTTTGTAAAAACTAATGGTTAATGGTTAGTACAGTTATTTTAAACAGTCTCGGATTATCTCGCCGGGGCTGTTTTTATTTTTCTTTTGACAGTTTGAGGTTGATTGGAGCGGAAGGTGTGAGACTCAGGAGGGATCAGCGGACTGGGTGAGACCCCGCAGCGGAGCGAGAGGCTCACCGTCCGCCCCTCGGAAAGCGAGCATCCTGCCGCGGAAATCAACTTTGCACTACTTTTATTCAATAGCAGGATCCATTACGGGAAAAGCATTCTCTTTCATTGAAAACGCTTCCTTAAAATTCGGGGTTGTAATACGTAAAAATTCCACTTATAATGTCCTCTATAAACAAACAAATGTCTTTCTCAAAAAGACTATTAATCAACAACAATGGTAAATAACTAATTCATAGGGGTGATCAGGATGAGTGGAAAGAAAGTGAAGGTTGGATTAATGGGCATGGGTACGGTCGGCACCGGGGTCATCCGCCTCGTAAATGGCCATAAAGAGGACTTGCACAATCAAACAGGAATGGAAATGGATATTGCCCGCATTCTTGTGCAGAATCCCAGTAAAGAAAGGGCTCTGTCTGTTCATTCAGAGTTGATCACGGATGATCCATATCAGCTTCTTCATGATCCTGAAATCGATGTAATCGTTGAAGTAATGGGAGGCATTGAACCGACCAAATCATACATATTGGAAGCACTTGAGCACGGAAAGCATGTCGTTACAGCCAATAAAGACCTCGTGGCGCTGCACGGGGCAGAATTGCTGAAGAAAGCTGCGGAGAAAGAGTGCGATTTGTTTTATGAAGCCAGTGTTGCAGGCGGCATACCCATTTTAAGGGCGCTAGTAGAGGGTTTCTCATCCGACCGCATTACGAAGATGATGGGAATCGTCAATGGGACAACAAACTATATTTTAACGAAAATGACGGAAGAGGGAGCAGCGTATGAAGATGTCTTAAAAGAAGCACAAGAACTGGGCTATGCGGAAGCTGACCCATCCTCTGATGTAGGTGGCTTGGATGCGGCCAGGAAAATGTCCATCCTCAGTACACTTGGATTCCATGTCGGCATGAATTTGGAGGAAGTGGAGTGCAAAGGGATCTCTGAAGTTACAAAGGAAGACATTCTATTCGGGAAGAAGCTTGGGTATACGATGAAGCTGATCGGCATCGCCAAGCAGGATGATGGATTGATTGAAGTGAGTGTCCAGCCGGCAATGGTGAAGCAGTCCCATCCACTCGCTTCTGTGAATGGAGTTTTCAATGCCGTCTATGTGTACGGAGAAGCGGTGGGGGAAACGATGTTCTATGGTCCAGGGGCAGGGGAACTCCCGACTGCGACAGCCGTGGTCTCCGATTTGGTGACGGTTGTGAAAAACCTGAAGCTTGGCGTGAATGGAAGAGGGATGGTTGCCCCTTACAAGGAGAAAAAACTTAAATCAGAAGAGCAAATTTGGGCAAAATATTTTATGAGATTGATAGTCGATGATAAAAGCGGTGTATTGGCGCAGCTGACAAGCAAGCTCGCAGAGTATGAAGTCAGCTTGGAGCAGGTCATCCAACAGCCGTATAACAGCGGAGAGAAGGCAGAGCTGATCATGGTGACACATTCCTCCTCCAAGAAGAGCATCAACGGAATCTTGGCTCAGCTGAAGGAACTGGATTTTGTCGATGAAATCAAAAGCTGCTATCGCGTGGAAGGAAGTGACTGATATGGCCGGAATCCTTAGGAATTATGCCGATTATTTACCCGTTACCAAGAATACTCCAGGGCTGACGCTCCATGAGGGGAGTACACCTTTATTATTTGCTCCAAGGTTATCTGAACGGCTGGATTTGGAGCTTCATTTCAAATATGAAGGGCTGAATCCCACGGGGTCCTTCAAAGATCGGGGGATGGTGATGGCAGTCGCCAAAGCGGTGGAGGAGGGGAGTCACACGATCATGTGTGCTTCCACAGGGAATACGTCAGCTTCTGCTGCTGCATATGCGGCACGGGCAAATATCAATTGCTTTGTGCTGATTCCAGATGGCCATATCGCCCTTGGGAAATTGGCGCAGGCCATGATATATGGGGCAAAGAT
This sequence comes from Falsibacillus albus, assembly GCF_003668575.1. Classification (NCBI taxonomy): domain Bacteria; kingdom Bacillati; phylum Bacillota; class Bacilli; order Caryophanales; family Bacillaceae; genus Falsibacillus; species Falsibacillus albus. The sequence continues at coordinate 114,495 of NZ_RCVZ01000011.1, forward strand.
CATGGCGATCAAAGGGAACTTCGATGAAGCCTTATCCATTGTCAAGGAGATTACATCCAAGGAATCCATCACGCTCGTCAATTCATTGAACCCATATCGGTTGGAAGGGCAAAAAACGGCTGCATTTGAAGTATGTGATGATTTGATGGGGGCTCCTGATATTCTAGCGATCCCAGTCGGAAATGCAGGAAATATTTCGGCTTATTGGAAAGGGTTTAATGAATATTATCAAAGCGGCGTGATTGATAAGCTGCCGCAAATGTTCGGCTTTCAAGCCTCCGGTGCGGCACCGATTGTAAGAGGAAGCATCGTCCAAAACCCTGAAACGGTAGCCACTGCGATTAGAATTGGAAATCCGGCGAGCTGGGAGAAGGCGGAAGAAGCCCTCGAGTCATCCCGTGGCCTCATTGATGAAGTTACGGATGAAGAAATCTTGGAAGCTTATCACCTGCTTGCATCAATGGAAGGTATATTTGCTGAGCCAGCTTCTGCAGCTTCATTTGCAGGGATCATAAAGCTCAAGCAGCAGGGCAGGATTGAAGCCGGGAAAAAGGTTGTCTGTGTGCTGACTGGAAACGGTTTGAAGGATCCTGATTCTGCCATACAAAAGGCAGCAGTTCAGCCATGGAAGGTCAACAATGATTACGATGAAGTATTGAACGCCATCAGGCAATTGGCAGGTGATTCCCATGGAGTCGTTTGAAGTAGAAGTCAAGGTGCCGGGCAGTACGGCCAACCTCGGACCGGGATTCGATACGATCGGGATGGCGCTGCAGCTTTATACAACCATCAAGATGAAAAGGGCTGAGAGGACTTTCATTCATTTGAGAGGGGGGAATCTAAACGGGATTCCCACGGATAAAAGCAATCTCGTCTATCAAGCTGCGAAACTGATTTTCGAGAAAGCCGGCTATGTTCTCCCTGATCTCGAAATAGATATCGAGAGTGAAATTCCTTTAACGAGGGGTCTCGGAAGCAGTGCGGCCGCTCTTGTCGGTGGGCTTACGGCAGCGAATGTGCTTGCTGGTGAGCCTTTCAGCCGCAAAGAAATCTATGACTTGGCAACGTCGGTAGAAGGGCACCCTGATAACGTGGGGGCATCCTTACTGGGAGGCATTGTCACAGCAGCCTGGGATCAGCAGCAAGTATCCTACGTCCGTATGCTCCCGATGAATGGAATCAAGGTGGTCGCTGCCATTCCCGACTTTGAATTATCAACGAACATGGCAAGGGATCTTCTTCCTTCAAGCTATTCAAGGGAAGACACCATCCATGCCATCAGCCATGCCGCCCTTCTTGCCAGTGCGCTGGCTACCGGAAATACGATGGTCCTGTCGCAAGCCATGAAGGACCGGATTCATCAGCCATATCGGATGCATATGCTTCCGGGTTTGGAACAACTGTTGAACCATGCCCGTGAATACGGGGCATTGGGAGTCGCTTTGAGCGGGGCAGGACCGACGATCATTGCCCTCACAGAAAACGAAGACGGACGTCTCCCGCAATTTATGGAAAGCATTCTCCTTGAACATGGTGTGCCTTCCACGATAAAAACATTGCCCATTGATACTGTTGGTGCAGCTTCCGTAGAGGTATGCCCCAAACTGTTATGAAGCAGTTTGGGTGCATGCCTATTTTTATGGCTGTTTTCTAAAAGATTGTTGTTTTTTATAGACGGGTCAGGTGTGAGGCGCCTCGGAAAGCGAGCATCCTGCAGGGGAAATCAACCTGGCGGAAGTATTGATGAATAGCAACTAATTTTACGAAAAGGGCCTTGTTTTTTTATCGTTTTTCAATTTATTGAGAAGATTCAAATCGGCTGTTCAGTTAAATTTGCCAACTTTTCTGCCTTCTCTTACCTTTTTGCAAGACTCATTCTCTGCAGTAAACTTCTCAAGCAACTCCTCAAACCACTTGCCACAACTTAACTCATCGATTCCGTAGATAAAAAAATAAAATAATTTTCAAAAAAGTGTACACAAATGGATTTGATTGTTATATACTGTACTACAACAGAAGAACAAAATAAAATCTGTACTATAAAAAGGAGAGGATCTTGATGGCAATGCAAAGTCCAGTTGAATTCTTTAAGAAGCTTCCGAAGAAAAGGTGCCCTGAATGCGGGCAGCATATGGAGGAGCAGGCTGAGTCATACTTCATGGAATGTGAGCACTGCTTATCCAAGAAAGCGGAATAATAGCCGCTTTCTTCTTTTTGACAGGCGGTAAGTGAATAAGAGGTGTGTTATAACACAGCGAAAACAGGGGAGGAAGTGATCGGTGGAGATGAAGACAGAAGAAAAAGGAATTCAAATAACAGGAAAAATCGCGGAAGGATATGAACAAATAATATCCGATGATGCGATTAAATTCGTAGAACGGCTGGAACGGAAATTTGGTCAAAGAAGACGTGAGCTGCTGGAAAGAAGGAGAGAAATCCAAAAGAAAATCGATGATGGCTGGAATCCAGATTTTTTGCCGGAAACAAAGCATATACGTGAATCGGACTGGACTGTGGAGAACATACCTGCCGACCTTGAAGATCGCAGAGTGGAAATTACGGGTCCTGTTGATCGGAAAATGGTGATCAATGCGTTGAATTCAGGCGCAAAGGTATTCATGGCGGATTTCGAAGATGCGAATTCCCCGACATGGGAAAACTGCATCGATGGGCAAATCAACCTTAGGGATGCCATTCGCGGAACGATTTCCTATACGAATGATCAAGGAAAGCACTATCAGCTGATGAACAATCCTGCAGTGCTTAAGGTGAGACCGCGGGGGTGGCATTTGGAGGAGAAGCATTGTCTCGTGGATGGGAAGGCCGTTTCAGCAAGCTTATTCGATTTTGGATTGTATTTTTTCCACAATGCCCAATCGCTTAATGAAAAGGGAAGCGGTCCATATTTTTATTTGCCGAAATTGGAGAATCATCTGGAAGCAAGGCTTTGGAATGATGTTTTTATTTTTGCCCAGGAAGAGCTTGGAATCAATCAGGGGACGATCAAGGCAACGGTGCTTATTGAAACGATCCTTGCTGCATTTGAAATGGATGAAATCCTGTTTGAACTGAAAGAGCATTCTGCTGGCCTCAACTGTGGGCGCTGGGATTATATCTTCAGCTTTATCAAGAAGTTCCGAAACCGGGAAGAAGTCATTTTTCCAGATCGTTCGGTCGTGACGATGACGGTCCCAAATATGAGGGCATATTCGCTTCTTGCCATCCAAACTTGTCATAAAAGGCATGTCCATGCAATTGGAGGCATGGCGGCGCAAATTCCTGTCAAAGGTGATCCAGAAGCAAATGATGAAGCATTCGCAAAGGTCCGAACTGATAAAGAACGTGAAGCGCGTGATGGGCATGACGGAACGTGGATTGCACATCCGGGAATGATCCAGACGGCATTGGATGTTTTTAACGAGCTTGTCCCAGCCCCAAACCAGATCCATCGAAAACGTGAGGATGTCTCCATCGATGGACAGCAGCTGCTTCAAGTGCCTGAAGGGTCCATCACGGAACAAGGAATGCGCACAAACATCAATGTAGGGATTCAATACATCGCTTCCTGGCTCTCAGGAAGAGGGGCTGCACCAATCCATCATTTAATGGAAGATGCAGCGACGGCGGAAATTTCAAGGGCACAGGTATGGCAGTGGCTTCGTCACCCAAAAGGAGTATTGGATGACGGAAGAAATGTCGACCATGAAATGTTCCGGGCATTAAAGGACGATGAATTATCCAAAATCATGGTGGAAATAGGATTGGAAAGATACCAAGCAGGACGGTTCGAGGAAGCGGGCCATCTGTTCGAACGATTGATTTTAGACGATGAGTTTGTTGAGTTTTTGACCCTTCCAGCTTATGAAAGATTATAAAAAAGGAGGAATTTTGGAATGAGACAAGAGAAAGCTAGAAAATTGGAGATGAACTGGAAAAATGATGCGCGGTGGAGCGGGATTGAACGTCCGTACTCTGCAGATGATGTAATACGGCTGAGAGGATCGATCGATATTGAACATACACTTGCCAAGCGAGGCGCTGAAAAGCTCTGGAATCTGCTCCATACAGAAGAATATGTTCATGCACTTGGAGCGTTGACAGGGAATCAGGCGATGCAGCAAGTGAAGGCTGGATTGAAGTCCATATACTTAAGCGGATGGCAAGTGGCGGCAGATGCAAATTTATCCGGAAATATGTATCCAGATCAAAGCTTGTATCCGGCAAATAGCGTTCCACAGGTGGTGAAGCGGATTAATCAGGCACTGCAGCGCGCGGATCAAATTCAGTATATGGAGGGAAAGGAAGATGTTGATTGGTTCGCTCCGATCGTAGCGGATGCAGAAGCTGGATTCGGCGGACAGCTGAATGTATTCGAGTTGATGAAAAGCATGATTGAAGCAGGCGCTGCAGGCGTCCATTTCGAGGACCAGCTATCATCCGAGAAGAAATGCGGACACCTTGGAGGAAAAGTGCTCCTTCCGACACAAACGGCTGTCAGAAATTTAATTGCTGCACGATTTGCAGCTGATGTAATGGGAGTTCCGACCATCCTTGTTGCCCGGACAGATGCCAATGCGGCCGACCTCATCACAAGTGATGTTGATCCGGCAGATGCTCCATTCATAACCGGCAACAGAACGCCAGAGGGCTTTTTCCAAACGAAAGCAGGTATTGATCAGGCCATTGCAAGGGGGCTTTCCTATGCACCGTACGCCGACTTGATCTGGTGTGAAACATCCGAGCCGAACTTGGAGGAGGCTCGCCAATTTGCTGAAGCGATCCATGCGAAGTTCCCCGGGAAATTACTTGCCTATAATTGTTCGCCATCCTTCAACTGGAAGGCAAAGCTTGACGATCAAACGATTGCTGGTTTCCAGCGTGAACTGGCAAAAATGGGTTATAAATTTCAATTTGTCACGCTTGCCGGCTTTCATGCCCTCAACCATAGCATGTTCGAATTGGCCCGACAATACAAGGATCGTGGAATGGCAGCGTATTCTGAGCTGCAGCAAGCAGAATTCAACAGCGAGCAATATGGCTACACCGCCACCCGCCATCAGCGTGAAGTGGGAACGGGCTACTTCGATGAAGTCGCCCAAGTGGTTTCAGGTGGAACTTCCTCGACAACGGCGCTTAAAGGATCGACCGAAACAGATCAATTCCATGCAGCGAAAGCCAATTAGTCATTAAGCAAGGGTGGCCCCAAAGTGACAGGCACTTTGGGGCCGCCTTCATTCATTTAATGATGGAGAATCCGACGAGGGATTCAGGTGGATTTCCAAGGATAAGCAGGCTGATCTTGGCATAGCCGCCCTCGGCGTGATCCTTCAGCAAACCTCTCAGTGTGTGGTTTGCATCGGCTGCTTTCAACTTTTCGATTTCCGCATGATAGAGTGCCATAACGGAATCTTCTACATTCTTCGGGTGGAAGCGCAATGGGTTTTCATTCGCGATGAGGCTGCCCATATATTGATATTTAAACTGCAATTGACGAGTCAAATTCACGACATGCAAGAAGTGGCCGAACAGTTCCGGTTCGCTCCCTTTCAGCGCTTGAAGTGAATCGTGAGCTTCCTGGAGTTGGTCTCTGCTTGATAATGCTAGCATTGGTATTTCCCCTTTCATACAACTTGTCAGCGTTATTCCCACGGCTTTTCAACAGTAATATAGCTGGCTAATTCTTTACTCTTTGTCCTTCTCAGCTTGCGGATTTCCGCTCTATCTTTGGCTGTATCATATAAGAACTTCTCTTCCTCAGTTTCTGGAAGAACAGGCGGTACTTCCACAGGCCGTTTATCTTCTCCGAGAGCGACAAAAGTCAAAAATGCTGTAGCAGCAATTCTTCGTTTTCCCGTCAGCATGTCCTCCGCAATGACCTTGCAGAATATTTCCATAGAGCTTTTTCCGGTATAAGAAACGAAGGATTCGATGCAGACGGAATCCGTTTGTTCGATCGGATATAAGAAATCGATGGAATCGGTGGATGCCGTCACGCATTCCTTCACACGTGAATGCCTTCTGGCTGATAATGTTGCTGCGCCATCCAATTTCTTCATCAAAACGCCGCCAAACAATGTATTATAATTATTTAAATCACAAGATAAAACTTGGTCTGTATTGACTATGCGGCTTTCTTTCGCTTTTTTTGGTTCCATGATGCTGCTTCCTTTCTGTGTGGAATCGGTAGAAAGTTACTTGCTTAGCCCAAGTGTAAAACCGCTTTTGTCATAAGTAAAATGGATAGTTTTCATCTTCATCATAGATAATATCTATGAAAATGCTTACATTAATAATAAAAAGGAATGAAGAAACCGATCCAAAATCATGATTCTGGATCGGCCTTCGAATACACATATTAGTTTGTTTCGATTGAAAGTTGTTCTTTTGTGAATCGCAGCCATTCCTTCGCTGCAAAAGATAGGTATTGATCTTTTCGCCAAATGATGGCGAGATTCCAATATATCGATGGATTGACGATTTTGATCGGACGTACATTGTCGTTCAGATGACTGCAGATGCTGTCCGGCAAAAGCGTGATGCCAAGTTTGCATGCAACCATTTCCTCGATAAAATCCCACTGGGAGCTTTCCGAAATGATTTTTGGATTGAAGCCAACGAAATTGCAGGAGGAAATAATCAAATCCCGGAGCACAAAATCCTTGTTAAAGAGAATGAAGGATTCCTCGCTCAATTCCTCCAATTGAACTTCTTTCCTATCAGCCAGCGGATGGGAAGGAGGGACGATCAGCTTCAAATCCTCTTTTAAAAATGAAAAATGGTGAAACAGCTCTTCTTTGGTCGGGAGCACGACCACCCCGATGTCCAAATCATTCTTTTCGACATCATCTTCGATTTTCTTTGAGCCATCTTCGACAAGCTGAAACGTAATATCCGGATAGTGCTCATGGAAGCGGCCGATCACATTCGGGAAGAACCTCGAGTCGATGATTGGCGGGAGTCCGATCCTGACGTGCCCTTTTTTCAATCCCAAAAGGTTATCCAGCTCCGACTGCAGGTTGTTGAAGGCTTTCTCGATAAGTTTTGCCTGCTCCAACAACACGGTGCCGGCATCGGTCAAAATCAATTTCTTTCCAGATCGTTCAAAAAGGTCGACGCCCAATTCAGTCTCCAGATTCTTGATCATTTTACTGATTGTCGGCTGGGTGATGTATAAATGCTCTGCCGCTTTTGTAAAACTATTGAATCGGGTAACCTCGATAAAATATTGTAGATGTTTGATGTCCATTGCATTCACCTGCTTTGTGGGCACACATTTGCCTTATTGCGCTTTTTCTGCAAATAGTTTGCTGATTTCAATGATGACTTTTGTGGCTTTGACCATGCTGTCGGCTGAAATGAACTCATAGCGGCCATGGAAGTTTTCTCCGCCTGTGAAAATATTGGGAGTCGGGAGCCCCATATAAGAGAGCTGAGAGCCGTCCGTTCCGCCGCGGATCGGACGGATGATCGGTTCGATGTCCAGGTTTTTCATGGCTTCATAAGCAATATCGACGATTTCCATCACGGGTTCGATTTTCTCCCGCATGTTGTAGTACTGGTCGTTCATTTCCAATACAACAGCCGCCTCGCCATATTTCCCGCGGAGCTCCGAAACGATTCTGTTGATGGTTTCCTTTCTGGCATTGAACTGATCGCGGTCAAAATCACGGATGATGTAGCTTAGCTTCGTTTCTTCGACATCCCCTTTGATCGAGCTCAGGTGGTAGAACCCTTCGTAACCTTCTGTTGATTCCGGTGCTTCTTCAACGGGAAGCTTCTGATTGAATTCCATGGCTATTTTGGCAGAGTTGATCATCTTTCCTTTCGCTGTGCCAGGATGGACATTCTTTCCTTTGAAAGTGATCTTCGCAGCTGCCGCATTGAAGCTTTCATATTCAAGCTCGCCGACCGGTCCGCCATCGACTGTATAGGCAAATGAAGCATTGAAGGCTTTTACATTAAACTTATGCGGGCCTCTGCCGATTTCCTCATCCGGTGTGAAGGCCACCCTGATTTTCCCATGCTCGATTTCGGGGTGTTTTGCTAAATAGGCCATCGCCGTCATAATTTCGGTGATTCCGGCTTTGTTATCCGCTCCCAACAGAGTCGTGCCGTCCGTCACGATCAATGTTTCGCCTTTGTAGCCTTTTAATTCAGGAAAATCTTCAGGTGACATCGTGATATGTAATTCTTCATTTAAAATGATTTCGTTTCCGTTGTAGTGTTCAATGAGCTGAGGCTTAACATTTGTCCCGGTAAAATCGGTCGCTGTATCCAAATGGGCCAAAAATCCGATCGTTTGAACATCCTTGTCGGTTGTTGACGGCAATGTTGCCATCACATAACCATTCTCATCGATGGTTACTTCCTCCATGCCGATGTCCTTCAGCTCCTCCACGAGCATGCGTGCCAGCGTCCATTGACCCTGTGTGGAAGGGCACGTATCGCTGTCTTCATTTGATTGTGTATCCACTTGTACATATGTGGCTAATCGTTTAATCAATTCTTCTTTCATTTCAATTCATCTCCCTAACTAAACTAAAATTATCATATCATGAGCAGAGAAAGGAAACACGTTTTGGAAGCGTGGGATGAAGCGGCATGTCGGTTTATAAAGGGGTCAATCAGGGAACTACTGCCAATATACTAACTGATGATCTATAGATAAGGAGGTGTGGGTTGTGCCCGAAGGTCCTGAAATACGCCGCGCAGCCGACAGCGTGGAAAAGGCATTGGTCGGACTGCCTGTTTTGGAGGTGTTCTTTGCATTTGAAGAATTGCAGGGCTATGAGCCGGCCTTGCAGGGAACGAATGTTCGAAGGGTCGATACTAAAGGCAAAGCGATGCTGATTCGCTTCGACAATGGCTGGACAATCTATTCCCACAATCAGCTGTACGGGAAATGGATGGTGCGAAATGCTTATAACTACCCGAAGACAAATCGTCAGCTGAGGCTGGCTATACACAACGAAAAGAAATCTGCGCTGCTGTACAGCGCTTCTGATATCGAAGTGCTGCGTGATGAAGAGGTAGACATGCATCCGTTCATAGCGAGGGTGGGGCCGGATATTTTGAGTGAAGACGTAAGTGAAGAACAGTTATTGGACAGGTTTCAAAGCAAGAAATTTTATCGGCGGAAATGGTCCTCGCTTCTCCTGGATCAAAGCTTCATTGCGGGTATCGGAAATTATCTGCGCAGTGAAATCTTGTTTGTCGCCGGCATCCATCCAGATTTGCGCCCGACAGATTGTTCTGCTGAACAGTTGGAGAAGACGGCGGCAGCTGTCATCCAGCTAATGAAACAATCATATGAAACCGGGGGCATTACGAACGACTTCGACCTAGCCATGAAATTGAAGGATAAAGGACAAAAGAGGCCGCAATATCGCCATTGGGTATTTAATCGCGGCGGTCAGCCATGCAGGGTGTGTGGAACCGAAATCGTCAAAACGATTGCAGCCTCGAGGCGGTTGTATTTTTGCCCGACATGCCAGAATAGGTAAGTTGGTTGGCGGCGGGTGTGGGCCCCCGCAGAGGAGAGCCTACAGACACTCGGAAAGGGAGCATCCTGCTGTTGAGATCAACCTTGAGCATCTTTTATGAATTTTCACGAGAATTTACGAATAAAGCGTGAAGATATCGCTCAAAAGTTAGCAGAACCATGAAGATTTCCTGCGAACAGCTATAATTTTCATCAACTGTTATTGAAAAAGGGAAAATGAAAGGTGGATTGCATGTTTGAAGATAAAAAGTGAAGAGCACCAAACAAAATATCTTCGAAAAATGGGAAGATATCTTCGAAATTCTGATTTTATCTCCGAAAACTCCTCATTTATCTGCGAAAATCCAGAAATATCGATTATTTTACAAATTTCGACATCATTTTTTTGCTCGGTGCACAAAAATACCTGCCCCTGTTAAAGGGGCAGGTTGAATCCGTTTATCTTACAACATCCACATCGGATGCTTTCACAAAAGCATAACGGTGATTGAAGTGGATGCGATAATATTCTTCATTGCCGTAGACCATTTTATGGACGCCGTAAGGTGAAAGGGTGTAGACTTTGGCGTTATAGTAGTCTCCTTTGACCTTTTCCTCTGCGGCATAGACTTGTCCTGCCGTAATCGAATATTGCAGCGGTAACAAGGATTTCGGCGTAACATCTTCTGGATATGCAGATTCTTCAGGCCAAGCTGCACCGTAGACCGGAATGGAATCTATCCCTTCTTTCGGCGTCACCATCTTCAGCATTTTGCCCTCAACGCTGTTTTTGTTGTGCGGGTTATAGAACCACGCTTTTTGACCTGCATACCAGATGGCATCCCAGTCGCCTTGACTGTCCGCCAATACATACGTTTGGCCGGCTTCGGCTTTATTTCCCCAATTCAATGCTTCATCGTACCGCGCATCAGGAAGGGCCGCATCTGTGATTGTAGGTGCATCGAAGCTTGGTTCTGTATACAAGTAGACGAAGTTGGTCGAATGCTCGCGCAGATTTCCATCTTCCACGTCGACAATTTGTTTATTCGTTTCAAAATGCGGCTTCAATGTCACGATTTTTTTCGAACCATGTTCCGGCTTCAGCGGTGCACCTAGCAGCTCGAAATAATGCTCCCAATCCCAGAAAGGACCCGGGTCAGTATGCATTCTGCTTTGAGAATAAGGCGACAGTCCCGGCACCTCGCTGTGGCTTAAAATATGGCCGCGGTCCAATGGAATATGATATTTAGTTGCTAAGTATTTGACCAGCTTGGCAGAAGCCCGGTACATCTGCTCACTGTACCAATCTCCCCCTTGAAGGGCATATCCTTCATGTTCGATACCGATGGAGTGCATATTGAAATACCAGTTCCCTGCATGCCAGGCGACATCTTTGTTTTGAACCATCTGTGTAATCTGCCCGTCGGCTGAACGGATCACATAGTTTGCCGATGCACCGTAAGGGTTGGCAAACAAATTGATGGTCGGTTCGTATTCCACTTCGGTGTCATGGATGACGATATAGCGGATGTCAGGGCCGAAGTTAGGGCGGTCTGCGACATCGTAGTCCGTATAGTTCCCAGGATTGTCGCTAAGTTGCTCATAAAACGCCGGGATGAACTGGGCATCCACACCTTTAGGAACTTCAAGGCGGGGATCCTGCTTGTTTTTATGGAAATGGAAATTTTTTGTCGTTTCATGATTTTCTTTCACTGATTCAGGTTTGATTTGCAGACGTTGTCCATCGGTTGTCGTCCTGGACAGCCCATTTTGGATAGTGCTGTAGACTTCATCGGCAAATCCTGTGGCGGCCGTTTCTTCCATGGAACCACTGAATTTGGCGACGGCGCCGTACCAATCTTCCGTTTTAGCCGGAACTGCTCCAAGTGAATCCTTCGCATACTGTGCGAGAAGTGCTGCAGCGCCGCGAATATTCTCTGCAGGGTCTTTCTTCAGGACATCCGGGTCTTCATTGATTAGCTTGGCCGCTTGATCCAACGTATGCTGGCCGGGCTGGCTGCTCAGCTGAAACGAATGTGCTTCGTCCAGCCCTTTATCGTTTTGAGTCAGTTGATCGACTTGGGTCAAGTGCATGACACCATATCCGCCGGACGTGCTTGGCTTGCCGTCGTGCTGCTCCCATCTAGTGAGATTGTAGGATACGGCAAGAAGAATTTCTTCCGGCACACCAAACTCTTTTGCCGCTTTCTTAAATGCCTCCTGTAATTGTGCTGGATCGACCGCTGTTTTTGCAAATGCTGTATGTACGGTTGCAGCATTGGGCACTGAGACATTCCCAACCGGGAATAATACCGCTGCGCTTAAAGCAATGGCCGCGGTGAATTGCCCCGTCTTTATCCATTTTCTTTTCAAAAGATAACCTCCCCTAAAAAATCGTATGGTTGCATTCTTCACAGGAATTCTTTAGCAAGAAGGTTTTTCCTTTAATATTTTTTGAAAATTACAAAAATGAACACATTATACTACAACAAAAAAAGGAATTTATAGGTAATTGGAAATGAAAAATGCGTAAGATGACAAAAAAAGGCGCCGAATCACGCGTGATTCGGCGCTCAACTATTATTGCCGGGGAAACTGTTGGTTCATCTGCCCGGGATTGGGCATTTGCGGACGCCCGGTGAAAGGGACGTAGCTGTTGGTCATTTGCATCATATCTTGCTGCGTCAATTGTGGAACTTGGTAATACTGATGCTTGTTTTGATAAAGAAAAATCTCATAGGCCATCTCAATGAAATTCGGTACATTGTCAGCAAGAACTCGGCGGACGACCGGATTCGTTACCTCAACCGAAGTCATCGTCAACAATGATGCGGTCGATTTGATCAAACCAAGCATATGGCCAGAAATTCCCTTGTCCTGGATTTCCATGATGGATTGGTTCGGCTTCTTCGGTTGCGTCGGCTTAATGCCGTAGGTGACGTTGTGGGATTGGCCCATGCTGTAGCTTTGAGTCGGATGGGAAGGATCTTTTCCGCTCGTGAAACATTCGCACGTTATGTTGTATTGATCCAGGATAAATTGGTATTGATGATCGAGAATTTGAAGCAGCTCGGGATCCTTCACAAATAAGCGGAACATCATATATTGATCCAGGACATTGATCATCCCGGCAATGACTTCGTGTAAATCAAAGACTTCATGCCCTCCATGGTTCATTTGCGGAGGAAGCTGGCTGGATTGACTTGTAGGGTTGGTGGAGCCCATTTGATTGTTTGGGTTAAAACGATTTTGCATAGTGTGATCTCCTTAACAAAAATTTTCATCGTCTTTAGTATGGACTGTCTCTCAAAAACATTGCCTTGAAAAATTTAGAATGTATTTGTTAACCCGCAAAATACTTCGTAGTTCGAAATAATCATTTTAAAAAGCTTCGATGCCCTAAACATCAACCAGCGCAAGGGTATCAGGAAAATGAATAATTTTTATATTTGGAATAATCAGAAAAAATATTCAAATAATGGACAGGCTATGGTAAAATCCTTTAACAATAATAGAAAATTGAGGAGTGTGGGAGTCGTGGCGTATAAATTGATAAAAAATGGAACATTGATCGACGGCAACGGAGGGGAGCCGATTCGAAATGCAGCGGTCCTCCTAAAAGACGGACTGATTGAATCTGCGGGTACAGAAGCAGAAGTGAAGGTCCCACAAGGCCAAGTGGAAGTGGTCGATGCGGAGGAAGGGTATATCCTTCCAGGATTCATCGACACGCATGTACATCTGATGTTTGAGATTGGGAAGGTGGAAGAGAAGCTGACCACGCCTTTCTCCTTCCAGTTTTATAAAGCGATTCAGCATATGAAGAGAACGCTCGATGCGGGTATTACCACTGTGCGTGATGCCGGGGGTGCCGACGCAGGTGTTAAAAAGGCTGTCGAAGATGGTGTCATTTCCGGTCCGAGGATGCAGATCAGCATCACTCCATTGACCATTACAGGTGGCCACGGCGACCAATGGATGCGTTCTGGGCTGGATGCAACCTTACATGGCTACCCAGGCAGCCCGGATGGACTTTGCGACGGAGTGGAAGAAGTAAGGAAAAAAGTTCGTGAGGTGCTCCGTGCGGGCGCTGACATCATAAAGGTCCATGCAACTGGCGGTGTGTTGAGCCCGACCGACCATCCCGAGTTTACACAATTCAGCCGAGAAGAACTGGAGGTTATCGTGCAGGAAGCGAAATATCGCCGCGGGCTCAAGGTGATGGCGCATGCCCAAGGGTCAGAAGGCATTAAAAATGCGGTCCGTGCAGGCATCCATTCGATTGAACATGGAATTTTCCTTGATGATGAAACGGTCGAATTGATGTTGAAACATGGTACCTACCTGGTCCCGACCTTGCTTGCCCCGGTTTCGGTATTGGAATCGGCTGAGAAAGATGGCTCCATGCCATCCTACGGTGTCCAAAAAAGCAGAGAAGTGATTGAAATCCATAAAGAAAGCATACGGCAGGCCTATCACGCCGGAGTCAAGATTGCGATGGGCACCGACGCAGGGGTTATGGCGCACGGTACAAACCTGAGGGAATTGGGGTTGATGTGCGAAATCGGTATGACTCCTATGGAAGCGATTGTCGCATCAACGAAAACTGCCGCAGAGTGCCTGGGTTGGGGCGATCGATTAGGAACGGTCGAAGCTGGAAAATATGCAGACATCGTGGTTGCCAAAACGAATCCGTTAACTGATATTCAATCATTGGAGAATAATGATCATATTGTGGCGGTCTTTAAAGACGGGGAGATTGTTAAGAATCTCCTCACAAAAGAAGCTGCAGTTCAGATTTCATAACCAAAAAAGGCTGGCTTTTTTAAGTCAGCCTCAACTTTTATCCGATTGCGGAAATGCTGTAAAGCGAAAAAGATTTTGAAGGGGGTCTTAGTTGATGAATGAACCGGTTATTGCAGTCATGTTAATGCTTTTATTAGTCGCCGCTGGAGAAGTGGTTTCAATCGTATCAAGAGCGAGGGTGCCGATGCTATTGGTGGTCATGCTAGGGTACCTTATGCTCATTTGGACGGGGGTCTTCCCAAAAACATTGCTCGAAAACGCCACTTTGGGGACGTTCGGAGCTTTGATGGTCGCTCCGCTCATCATTCATATGGGTACGATCGTTCCGCTTAGAGTATTAAAAAGTCAATGGCAGGCCATCGTTATTGCACTGGTCGGGATGCTGACGGCAACGGTCTTGCTGCTTGCCTTTGTAACTCCGCTATTCGGCTATACAGCAGCTGTCGCTTCAGCAGGACCCATAACGGGAGGAATCATCGCTTTCATCATTACTTCAGGGAAACTGAAAGCCCTTGGAATGACGGGCGTCATAGCCATTCCGGCGTTGATCATTGCGGTTCAAGGGCTGATCGGAATGCCGCTTGCCGCCTTTTTCTTAAGGAGGTATGCAGCAAAAGTGAAGGAGGCTATCGACCGGGAAGGAATGGAACAAGTCGCAGCTGCTGTGGAGACGGTGGAAGAAGCAGGGGTTGAAGGAACATCGCTCCTGCCTAAGAAGTATCATACACACTCCATTTTATTGCTGCAGTTATTCATAGGCGGAGCGATCGCAGTTCTGCTTGGAAAAGCGACAGGTGTAAGCTACAGCGTTTGGGCGCTCCTGATCGGGATCGTCGGTGCTTATACGAAATTCTATCAGCCGAAAATGATGGAAAAGGCCAATTCATTCGGGATTTCAATGGTTGCATTGATTTTTTTCATCGTCGCTTCGATGAATGACGTGACTCCTTCGATGTTTGCCCATTCGGTGGTAAAAGTATTTATCATCCTGATCATCGGCATCATTGGAATCATCGGTGGCGGAATTGCTGCAGCAAAATTTTTAAAGTGGGATTATAACAAAGGAATCGCTGTTGCCTTGACTGCGCTGTTCGGCTTTCCGGGAGATTATTTCCTGTGCGAGGAAGTGAGTAGAAGCGCCGCTGAAAAAGAAGAAGAACGCAGCCTTATTTTCAATGAAATTTTGATGCCTATGCTTGTCGGGGGCTTCACGACCGTAACGACTGCTTCGATTATCATTGCCAGCATTTTGATGAATACGTTGTGAGGCATAGTTTAAAAGTGAAATTCTTTTCAAAAGGCTCTGTTAAACGCCGCTGTTGATTTCTGCGGGCCGGCCGGGAGCGGCTTTTCCCTCCGCAGTCTTCTACTTGCACTCCAATCAACAGATGGATAGAGCTAATATCCAAAGACTTTCAGAAATTTGATAATATCTACGAAATTGGCCATTATATTTTCAAAAATCCTGATATTTCGATAACTCTACATTTGACGCCATGTTTCGACCATCAAAAAGGAATCATCAGCGGATGATTCCTTTGATTTTCGCTTCAATAAATTCTCTTCACCACAATACGGGTTTGGCTACCATAAGCCACAGCATGGCGAGGAGGAGCAGGATGTAAATCCAGATCGAGCGGCTCAGCTTCTTGGCCACCTCGGCTTCGTCTGTCTCTTGGATGCCGAATTGTTTAAGCAGGGGTGAAAAAGCCCGTGCCAAGAAATACAGTGAACAGATAAGGATCGCCACAGTTGTAAGGATCCATGGAGCTTTCCATGTCCATGGCGTCGCGAGGATGAGTAAGAGGCCGCTCACCACCAAAACGTGGCCGGCATGCTTCGCCAGACGGACAGCTGATCGAAAGGTTTGAATATGCGCCTGCTGTACATCCCCGTTCGTGTCCCTTAATTTTTTGACCATCGGAATCAGGATAAAGAAGGGGCCGATGGACATGATGACACTCAGAATATGAATGTAAAGTAAGATATGTGCAATCATTTTTCTCCCACCATATTAACCATTGACTGAACGGAATTCATGCACCCATACTCTCATGTGCGGCAGCCAAGGCATGCCGGGGTGATAGGAAAGGATGGTTTGTTTGTATTCTTCAACAGATTGAAAACCTTCCTGCTTGGCGTGATCGTCCGTCAATTCCCCCAATGCCTGCGAGTAAACCTTTTCGACAACGAATGAATGTCCTTGCAGTTCCATGATCTCGCCCACATCTGCATATCTTCCGTTTCTGCGAGTAGCGGTCTTCTTGCCGTCGATCACCTTTTGAACATCGTCTTCCTTTGTCACCAAACGTTCAATTGTACATGTTTTCGGCGGTAATTCTTCTATGTTTTTTTCGTTTGTCATGATTATGCCTCCTTATGTAAAGCTGACTATTCCTTATTTTATCACAGCAGCTTGTTCTACAATTCATCTCCTCAATAATACAATAAAACAAGCCGTTTTGTAGATGAAGGAGTGTTTGGATGAGTTTATTTTTCAGCTATATTTTTCTTGGCCTTTCATTATCAGCTCCGATCGGACCGATCAATGCCGCACAATTGGACAAGGGAATGAAATACGGATTCCTGCATGCATGGCTGCTTGGGTTCGGAGCGATGCTGGCGGATTTGCTTTTTATGATGGTTATATATTATGGCGGTGCCAACTTTTTTACGCTTCCATTCATGAAATCATTGTTGTGGAGCTTTGGCTGTTTTGTCCTTATCTACACCGGTGTTGAAAGCCTGAAAAGTGCAGGGGTGCTTCTCGAAGAGCACCAGACAGATAAGGAATCCCCCTTGAAAGCTTTTTCTTCGGGTTTTTTCATGGCGATTTCCAATCCGTTGAACATTCTTTTTTGGTTCGGCATATATGGATCGGTATTAGCAAAAACGGCTGAATTGAATCACGGGCGGTTATCCGTCTTTTTTCACAGCACGGGCATCTTTGTCGGCATTTTCCTATGGGATATTGCCATGGCTCTATTGGCAAGCATCTTCAGGAATACGATCAATCCTAGCCTGCTTATGTTCATGTCGAGGACGGCAGGATTCATTTTGATCGGATTTGGAATTTATTTCGGTTTTCACGCTTACGTACAAATTTTTATGTAGCAGGGACATTCACCCATTATAGCCCCCATTAATACGTTATAAGGTGACTATGATAGGGGTGGATATGCTTTATGGCAGTACTGTTGACCAAAACAGAGATTGAAAATGAGACTATTGCTTTATCGGATTGGCAGATCGAGGCCTTTCAATCTTTCAAAAAAATGATAGCTGACGAAGAAAATACGTATCCATGCGTACCTGGACGACAAGGGTTTCAATCGGATCAGCTTCGTTTCAGCTTTATTTCTGATCCACGACTGGATATTGCCGGCACTGAGCTCGCTGAAATATTGAAACAATATGGAGAAATCTCAAGGGAAACCGGAAAATATGCCTCGCTTGTGCTGATTTTTGAAACACCGGAAGATATAAAAAGAACTTTTGATATCAATGAGTATGAAGATCTTTTCTGGACATTGCTTTCTCAAGTCAGCCTGATGGACGAGAAGCGTTGGCCTGACGGAATTTCACAGGACCCTTCCCACCATTCATGGGAATTTTGCTTTCATGGCGAGCCTTACTTTGCCTTTTGTGCAACACCGGCTCATACACAGCGAAAAAGCCGCTTTTTTACTCACTTTCTTATGGCCTTTCAGCCGCGATGGGTGTTTGAACATATGAACGATCAAACATTGCTTGGTCAGAATATGAAAAAAATCATTCGTGATCGGCTTGAGAAATACGACGAATCTCCTCCACATCCAGCCTTGAAATGGTATGGACAGGAAGACAACCATGAATGGATGCAATATTTCCTGCGTGATGATGAAACTGGCCCTTCCAAGTGTCCGTTTCACAATATGATGAGAGCGGGTAAGAAATAACTATTTTGAGGCGGGAGGGGCCTTCCATGATCTTCTCGCCATGATGGTGACCAACGATATGATGATGATAAACAGCAGGCTGACCCAAAAACCAGTCCTGCTTGTTTTTTCAATTGTTGAACCAGAAACGGCGATGACAATCAGTCCGATAGCAGCCAGCGTTTTGAATTGATCCTTCCATTTCAGCTTGAGCAGCTTCCGTGCAGTGAAAATAATAAAAAGCCACGTATAAAGAAGCAGCAGACTGCCGGCAGTTGTTACATATTCATACATATGCTTCGGCAGGACAAGCGCCATGATAATGGATGCTGCGAGGCAGGCGGTCGTCATGCCCAAGGCAGGGAATGAAAGCTTCCCTACCGATCTAGGCCGGAATAATTTCGGTGCATCGCCGTCCTTGGATAAATTCATCAGCATCAATGTCACACAATATAAGGATGCGACCATTGTAGAAAAGCCGGCAATGATCAAGACCCCGTTGAATAGATTGACGATGATGGGAAAATCGAAATGCTTCAAGGCTGTGATGAATGGACTTTCGTCAGTCGTGAACGAAGTGAGCGGGACTAATAGCAATGCCAAGAAGACAGAACCAAAATAAAGAACCGACAACAGAGTGATCATCAATTTACCGGACTTAGGAGCTTCCTTTGGATTCTGTAAATTGGTGGCCATCAACCCGATGACTTCGATCCCCGCGAAAGCATAAAAAGCATAGATGAAACTCTTCCAGCCCCCCATTACACCATCCTTGAACAATGGGTGTATATGGTAGTGAGGCCTTGCTACATCGATGGCGCCGCTGAAAGTCAAAATAGCCAGAAGGATGAACATGACGATGGCTGCAATTTTGATTAATGCGAAGACACTCTCAGCTTTTTCAAAAATTTTGCCGCCTGCCCCTGCAACGATCAGACCCAAAACACCGAAAATGGCAATTAGCAGCCATAAGGAAATATGGGGGAACCAGTACTGAGCGAACAGCCCAAGGGCAGTCAATGTACTTCCGACAATCATGATTTCTGAAGACCAATAGATCCACCCGATCATGAACCCTGCCCAATGTCCGAAAGCTTGGGATGCATAAGTCCGATACGATCCATCCAAGGGTTGCTGCGCGATCAGCTTTGCCAATGCATCAAAAACAAAATACGTACCGAGGGCAGCCAGGACCAGCGTAAGTATGACAGTGTAGCCGCTCTCCTCGATGGCAATGCTGATCCCCAGAAAGAATCCGGTTCCTGTCGTACATCCCACTCCAAGCAAGGAAAGCTGCCACCACGTCAAACTCCCGCTGGAAGAAGGTTGTTGCTGTTTATGGATTCGATGTTTTACCATGCTGCGGCTCCTTTCTTTTACGAAAAAAAATTGTTTGAAAATGAGCGTTGGCTGCGAAGGAATCTCCCCTATAGCTTCAAGCAATTCAATACTTTTATGTATGAGTTTTTCCTGCGTACCGCATACTTGAAGAGAGGAATCGAGCACTGACAGGAGGTTCACATGAAACAGGAATTTTTTATAGAAGCAGAAAAAGGGCTTGCTTTTACGGTGAAAAAAGGCCAAATCATCACCGTCATAGATGTGGAAGGAGAGCAGGTTGTGGATTTTGTGGTCTATCGCGAGGGTGATGTATCTGAAAGGATCGACCCAGGTGTGACGATGGATGCCCTCCACTCGTATATGGTAAAACCCGGCGACATCATCTATTCCAATAAATATCGGCCGATCATGTCGATCGTGGAAGACAAGGTCGGACGGCATGACTTTTTCAACCCCGCTTGCCGGCCGGAGATGTATGAGCTGCTTTATAATAAAGAAAATCATCGAAGCTGCTATGAAAACTTAAATGATGCCTTTACTCAATATGGCGTTCCGAAACCGGATCAGCACTATCCGTTTAATCTGTTTATGAACACGGTGGTCAAGGATGATGGAACGATGAGTGTGGAACGTCCTGTCTCCAAGCCGGGCGACTACATCAAACTCAAGGCAGAAATGGATTTGATCGTCGGTGCATCTGCATGCCCTTGCAGCGAGAGTGCATGCAACGGTTATGTTTGCACGCCCATTAAAATCGTGGTGGAATGATGCCTGCGTTTGCAGGCTTTTTTTATTCGGCAGTTTTCGCTTACCCTTTTAATTTACAAATAAGTTCTTTTTATTAAGTCCTGTCCCGGATATCTACGAAATCTGGGCATATATCTGCGAAAATCCGAATATATCTCCGAAACAGGAAAGGATATGTGCGAAAATCCGTAAATATCGATTATTCGGGAACTTTCGACAAGATTTTCAGCTCACGGCAGAGAAAAAGGAAATTTACCCTTTTCTTAGGCACAAAGACATTCTCACCCTAGTACCAACTATTCAATTCTGAAAATTCAGAAGGTAATAACAAATATTTATTGAAATGTTAAATTTTATGAGGCTTTTTTCTCGGGTTATCAATAATCCAGGAAATTTGCGAAAAATAGGGGGGAAGTGTGTTGTTTAATAAGGGAAAAAGAGAACGCATCTCGATATTTATCATGTTTTCGTTAATGTTCATGCTGGTATCAGCCCCGGTTTCAGCTGCAAAGCAAAAATCGGATGACCGGCTGGCTGAGGTTTTACAGTCATATGTTGCTTGCCTTAAAGAGAATCCATTAAGTGAAGGAATGACAGCAGGCTATGAGGTTTATTCACTAGAAGATCATAAATCTGTTGCTTCCTTTAATAAAGAAAAGACGTTTGTTCCGGCCTCTGTTTTTAAGCTGCTTGTAACGGCGGCGGCTGTCGGGCTGCTGCCTGAAGATTTTTCAATCCCGACAAAAGTTTTTCTAGATGGAAAAGTGAATCACAGCGGGGTGCTCAACGGGAATATCGTGTTAAAGGGATTTGGCGATCCTACCTTGAGCGTGGAGAAACTAGATTCGTTGGCCCAAAGCCTTGCAGATCAAGGGATACATAAAATCAATGGCAATCTCATCGTCGATGAAAGCTATCTGGATGATCAAAGGCTGGGTAAAAACTGGATGTGGGATGACGAACAATATGACTATAATACACAAATGAGCGCATTATCCGTGAAAGAAAACACGGTTGATGTAACGGTGCAGCCGACAGAAATAGGGATGGAGCCCAATGTATCCATCGACCCTGCTCCAGGTTATCTCCACATCGTCAATCATGCCAAAACGGTGGAAGGAAGCGGAAGGGATCTTTCCATCACAAGGACGCGCGCAAAAAATGAAATCGTCATCTCGGGCTCCATCGGAAAGGATTACAGCCAAAGCGGCTATAAAGTCACAAGGACAATCGTCGATCCAGCTACATTTACAGGGACGGTTTTTCAAGATCTACTCCTCAAAGAAGGAGTCACCTTTCAGCCAAGTTCAAAAATTATGAAAGGAAAAGCGAGTAAACATGCAAAGCAAGCAGCGGTGGTCCAGTCGCCGGAGCTGGATGAGATGTTGACGTATATGGACAAAGAAAGCGATAACTTTTATGCGGAAATGCTGACTAAACAGCTGGGGGCGCTGAAAGGAGAGCAAGGTTCTACAACAGCCGGCATCAAAGTCATTGATCATTATGTTGAAAAGAAACTTCATGTGGACGAGGATTTTATCCAGGAGGACGGGTCAGGGCTAACCAGGCTCGATCATATTTCGCCCCATGCCTACACCCAGCTGCTTAGCGGGATGTACAACAGTCCCCAAGCTGATAGATTCATATCCTTTTTGCCGATAGCAGGAGTGGACGGTACATTGAAAAACCGGATGAAGGGAACGCCCGCCGAAGGAAATGTGAAGGCAAAGACCGGAAGCATGAGCGGGGTCAACTCCCTTGTAGGATATGTAAAAGCATCTGATGGCGAGATGTATGTCGTCTCCATTTTAAGCAATGGCATCTATAAAAGCGCGTATGCAAGGGGGCTGCAGGATGAGATTGCAGAAACCGTTGCAGGCTATCCCGGGCTGCCAGAACTAGAGAAGAAAACGATACCTGAAAACACCTATCCTTTATCCGGTCGATTTGATCCCATCCTGGATGAGGATGCTTATAAAGGAATCATCAAAGGAGCCGTCATTTATTCGACGAAGCAGAACAAAGTACTGTACGAACGTAATCCGAAAGCGCTTCTGACACCGGGAGCCAGCGTGAAGCTGTTGACAGGGGCAACTGCATTGGAGAAGCTTGGTGAAAATTATCAATTCAAAACGGAACTCTATACGAACGGAACACATCAAAACGGCACCCTTAAAGGCGACTTGATCGTCAAAGGATACGGTGATCCGACCATCACGACGGATGGATCAAACCCCGAAGGAAAAGGCCCTGCGCTCAAGCAAATGGCTGAGGATATCAAGAAGGCGGGGATAAACCGCATTCAAGGAAATATCATTGTCGACAGCAGTTTTTTCTCGGATGATGTTTATGCACCGGGGTGGACTTGGGATCATGAAAGTGAAGCTTATCAACCTCAAATTACGGCATTGTCGGTCGATCGAGGGGCTATTCGAGTAGGTTATGAGCCTGGTGCCGTTGGAAAGGGAATCCATGTATCCATTTCACCGGCAGTACCTCAAATCAAGATCATCAATAAAGCGACTACTGGAAAGCTCCATTCGAAAAATACATTAACAATTGAAAGGGATCGCGGGGAAAACACGATCCGCATCTCCGGGAACTTGCCTGCGGAATTCAAGAAAGGGCATAAGGATGTAGCGATCGAGCAGCCTGCGTTGAATGCAGGCTATGCGTTGAGTGTGCAGCTTGCGAAAGCGGGCGTCCATTTAAGTCCCGGCACTGAGGTTGTCAAAGCTGAAGTCCCTGCTTCGGCAAAGCTTCTTCATACGTATCAATCTTCGCCCCTATCTGAAATTGTTGACTCTATGAATCATGCCAATGATAATTTCACTGCAGAGATGATCGTCCGTACTCTGGGAGCTGCGAATGAAGGAAAAGGAACGTTTGATGGCGGCATACAAATGGTGCATCAGTACATGGAAGATATGAAAATCCCATCGAACTTTGATATGGCTGATGGATCGGGGCTGTCGCGTTATACCCAAATATCGGCTGAGGCTATCGTGCGATTATTGGCTGCCGAAACGAGGCGCCCAACGTTTGATGCCCTCTATCAATCACTTCCGAATGTTGGGGGGGAAGGATCGCAACCTAACGTCGGCATCATGGAAAATCGATTTGATATTCAAGGGCTGTCAGGCTATGTGAAAACAAAAGACGGCGACCTGTTGGCGTACTCATTGCTCCTTAATGGATACAGCAAAGCATCGCTCAGCAAACTCGTCGAGAAATTTGCTGAAGAGCTTGCCAAGGAATAATGGAACAGTCTCAGACTGTTAACAAAATGGATCGGGAGGAAGTCCTCTCGGTCCCTTTGTTATTTTTTAGCTGTTTTATTATAGGTTATTGTTTGTGGTTAAAAGATTGTTCGTCCATACCGCTATAACCAATTGATGATGAGCAATTTCTTCATAGTCCATTACATCAAACGTTTCTTAATAATGGAGGATATTTTATCGATAAAATTACTAGTAGGTGATTTCAGCGGAGGGCGGCGACTCCGGCGGGGAAAGCGGCTCGGCCCCGCCTGCAGCGGAAATCAACATATGATAATTAAGATTCTTTTTCACTCATGAATGCATGAATATTGCCTTCGGGGTCAGTGAAAAAGACCATCCATGTTTCCGTACTGCCCATCTTGGCGATAAGATGCGGTTCATCAATGAATGCAACACCCTGATCCTTCATGTCGCGGTAAGCTTCATCGATGTCATTAACATGAAAATAAACAATCGAGCTTGGGTGGTCGAATTGTTCATTTTCGGGAATGTTCAATAAGAGCCTGACACCATCGCATTCTAAAAAGGCCATTCCGTCGGTTTCAAAAAGGAGAGGCAGCCCGAGTGTTTGGCTGTAAAAAGGAACAGCAGTTTTCAAGTCCTGGACAGGAATGGATATTTGTCCGATTTTATTGATTCTTCCAGTCGTTTGGTTCATTAAGAACACTCCTTAAAAGGTTGATAATCCAAGGATAATGGAAGTTTAAAAGAAATTCTTATCCAAAATCACTTTTTTTCGATATTCGGAAGGAGAGAGGCCCGTATGTTTTCGAAACAGCTTGCTGAACGATACTGGATTGCACAACCCTATGTCCAGGGTAATGTCCATCATACTGCTGCCCGTGTATTTTAATAGTTTCTTAGCTCTCTCCATTCTTAAAGAGGTAATCTGCTTGTGGGGTGTGGTTCCGTGGATTGCGCGGTAAGTTCTTAGAAGATGATTTGTCGAGAGCCCTGATGCCTTTCCGATTTGCTCCAATGTGATTGGCAGGTGAAAATAAGCTTGTATGTAGTCATGGGCAATGGATACGCGGTGGAAGATTTCCAGTTTTGTTGCCGTCCGTTCGGCAGACAGGGAATGAACCTTGGCCAATGATTCCTTTTGGGATAGGAGGAGATGCTGCATGATGTGTTGAAAATATTCTTCCCGCCAAATGTGATCCCCTTCATGCTGCGCAAATCCACTTTTCATCTGGTCTAACAGGGTGGATAAACCAGGCGGCATTTCATAGGTTTTTTCAAAAAAACCAGACTGATCGATGATCGGTTTAAAGGGATCATCCAATAGGGGGCCATTTCTTTCGTTCATGCTTCTCTGGATGTCCTCTGCGAATCCCGGCTGAAAAAACAGACAGAAGGATTCAACTTCCTGATCAGATTCAATCGAGATGGCATAGTCGCCGGGGTTCAGCAGGAGGAATCGGGAGTCTTCGACTGCGAAGAATCCTTGGTTGGTCCGATAATGGGCGATCCCGTTCGAGAAGGTTTTAATGGAAAGCTGCCCTTGGCCTTCCCAATAAAATTCTTTGCTTTTGGCATGTAAAATGAAGTTGGATTCCATTGAAGATTCCCCCGAATTGTAAAAGAAGCGGACCTCGGCATGTAAATCCTTCTCTTCCGGTCCGCTTTCTAGCTGTCTATGATTTTTGCTTTAGTTTCTTCAAGTAATTTTCCGCTTCAGTCGTAGAGGCGACTGGAACGATTTTGATATGATAGTTTCGTTTTTTCGCTTCATCCATGATATCTTTTTCATTGGCGTCACCCGGTTTGAGATCTTTAGGACAGAAGAAAATGTCGACATGCGCTTTGTGTGCAGCGACGATTTTATCGCGGATACCGCCGATTTGCCCGACGTGTCCATCGGTATCGATCGTACCCGTGCCGGCAATTTTATATCCTTTTGTCAAATCCTCCGGAAGGATTTGATTGAGGATTTCGAGTGAGAACATGAGGCCAGCGGAAGGACCGCCGATATCTGCGACATTCATTTTCACCTTCCTCGAAGTATCCAGCTTTACAGTATCATCCGGTGCAATGCCGATGCCGACTTTATCGCTATTCGGTGAAAGCTTCACGACCTTGACGGACTTTGTATAGTTCTTGCCATCTCTTGAAAAACCGAGTTTTACCGTATCATTCACTTTTTTGCTTGAGTTGATATAGTCGATGAAATCCTGGGTCTTGTTCAATGTCTTTCCATCCAGAGTATGGATTACATCACCGACTTGAAGGACGTCTTTGGCATCTGAATTAGGCATGATCGCCTGGACGAAAACCCCGTTGTGGCGGACCGTGACATTCTCTCCAGCTGCCTTGAGACCTGCTGAAATCGCATTGGTCTGTGAAGAATCCATCATATGTATGAGCAGTTCATTATATTCCTTGTCCGTTAAGTCGCCTTTGACGTTTTTCTGATTTTCCACCTGGGTGTCAGGGGCGACCAGTCCGTACAAAAGGACGAATACGTTGGTTGCTTTAATGGATAGAACCGTTGTCAACGACAAGCTCCCTTTCTCATCCTTTTTCCCATTTTCCACTGTTACTTTTTTCGATAATGCCTCTACTGTTCCTGGCTGATACAGATAATAAGGAGTCGGAATGAATGCCAACAGGATAAAAATGAAAAGGACAATCAGTAAATTTCTCGTCCATGGTTTCATACTTCTTCTTTTCTGGTGTTCTTGACCCATATCGGTTCCTCCATTTTGAAGCGCAGATTTCATTTCCCGCACCATTATTTTACCACTATTCTCCATTGGTGGAATAGTTCGTCCACTTATTTTATCTGATTCAGATTAAATTATGATGAGAGTGGAATAAGTAATTAAAAAAGCTACTTGATATTCATTATTTATTTTTGGAGTTGAAGCAAAATGTTTGAGCCGTATTGGACAAAAGAAAAGGTCAAAGAGACGCTGCCTGAAAGAGCGGGTGACAGCCACAAAGGAACATTCGGGACAGGGCTGCTCATCGCGGGCAGTGAAAGTATGCCAGGTGCCGCACTGATCGCCGGATTAGGGGCAATGAGGTGCGGGGTCGGGAAATTGGTCATGGGCACAGAAAACTCCGTCATGCAAATGGTCGTCCCTGTTCTTCCGGAGGCAACGTACTGGCTGAATCCATTCGATGAATACACCGAGCCTTTGCCGGAGGTGAAATATAAAGCAGCGGCCATTGGACCGGGTCTTCCAAATGGTGAACCTTTGGAAAGTCGAATCGACCAGTTAATAAATCTAGATTTTTCTCTCATATTGGATGCTGGTGCATTAACGAAAAGGGCTTATCCAACAAGAAACCATCCCCTCATTTTGACCCCCCATCCAGGCGAGTTTGAACGGATTACCGGTATGTCCGTAAAAGAACAAGAGAAGGATCGTTTATCCGCTGCAAAGGAATGGTCCCGAAGGTTAGGGACAGTCATCGTTTTAAAAGGCAAGGAAACGGTCATTGCCTTTCCAGATGGCGATGCGTACTTGAATCCCACGGGCAACAGTGCATTGGCAAAGGGCGGATCAGGCGACACGCTTACGGGGATGATGCTTGGCATGCTGTGCTGCCATGAAAATCATAAACATGCAGTGCTAAATGCTGTATTTTTACACGGGGCATGTGCAGATGAATGGGTGAAAACACAATCGCCTCATACAATGTTAGCCCATGAACTGAGTGGCCTCCTCCCGGCAGTTTGGAAGAAGTACGAAGAATAAAATCCGTGCCCTATCGAAAACTAAAGAAACCAACAGCTATGTTATTAAAGGGGCAGCCATGAACAAACATGAAAAGAAAAACAAAGGCTATTTAAATAAAACGGCACTCATCTGGAAAATGGCGATTGCTTCGGGTGTTTCATGGGAATTGGCCAAATGGGCCGGGTCCATCCATCCTTACTTGGCGCCGATCTCTGTCATCCTTTGTCTGCAGTCGACTATAGACAGGGCGATCCGCTATTCCATCCATCGGATGGCAGGAACCATCATCGGTGTGATATTGATCGTTCTGGCTGCCGACTTTTTTAAGATGAATGGCTGGTCTCTTGGGTTATTGATCCTAGTCGGGTGCTTCATCGTCAATATGATGAAGTTGGATGAAACGGTCATCCACCAGACAGCCTTAACGATTCTGCTCGTTTTCGTTTTTGAGCATAATACCCATCATTATGCACTGGACCGGATTCGCGATACATTGATCGGCGCCGTGGTGGCCGTATTGATCCATATGTTCTTCCGTCCTCCAAATTTTACGGTGAAAGCGATGAAATCCTTTGATTCCCTTTCACATCAGCTCTCAGTTGGGTATGAACTTTGCGGTCATTGGATAGAAGCGGGATGCCGCCTCTCTGATGGAACCCATTTGAAGAAGCAAATGGCCAGTCTGCTTGAGAGCCTCCATCAAACGGAGAAAGATTTTGAACTCGCATCGAGCAGTCTGAAATTCAACCCGCTTCAGAAAAAGAATGGAGTGGACGTGAAGGAATTTCGATCCAGGATCAATTATCAACAGCAGGGGTATACCTATTTAATGGCGACGATCGATAACTTTCTTGAATGGTCATCATCAGGGCTTTTAAGAGCCTTGGATCAACGGATTTGGGCGCTGCAAATCCATGAATTGAGTTTGTACTTTGAAACACTTAAAAGCACACACCCTTTTGTTCATTATCCTAGTTTTGAAGTTGTATATCCTTTGGTGAAGGAGAAGGAGCGGTATCATATCGTGCAATATCATGATACTGAGCTCCTGATGAATAAAATCCTTCCTCGTGATCAATAAGGAGATGGGCGGGGGAGTACAATATAGGGACGCATCATCTCATAGTCCTCATGCTCGAGGATATGGCAATGCCAAACATATTGCCCTGTATACGGCTTGAATTTAGCAATGATGCTTGTCACCATGTCAGGAGGCGTCTGAATCACGTCCTTCCAGCCATTTTCATATGGGAGTGGTGGTTCGTATGCTCCTGTAAAAATGAGTTTTCCGTTGTTTTTATATTCCTTCACATCAAAGGGTCTGCGCCCCAGCAACTGAAAATGGATGAGGTGCAGGTGCATGGGGTGTGAATTATTTGTAAGATTGATGAAATGCCATACTTCCGTTGCACCCAGTCGAGGATTCTCCGAAATGGGTGCATCCCATTTCTTTTTATCCAACGTATGAATCGGTCTTCCATATTGATCTTTTTCCTCATCCAACGTTAAAAACCTCTGTCTTTCAGTCTTTTGAACATTTATACGGCGATATTTTTTCAGGTATGCAGGTATGACGGATGTATCGATCTGCTTCAATTCCTTTGAAACGAGGAACTTCATTACGATTCCAGTAGTCTCGGGATCGCTCTTTTCTCCATTCGGGAAAGGAGTGGGGGCATCATTCAATAAAATGATCGATTGTCCATTCTGATTGGTAAAGTCGATGATCACGTCGGCGCGTTCAGCAGGGGATATGATGAATTGATTAAGAATTATTGGTTTTTCTAGAAGACCTCCGTCTGTGCCGATTTGATAAAAGTTCTGTCCGTTTGAAAGTTTTAATCCAAAGAATCGAGAATTAGAAGCGTTCAAAATGCGAAAGCGGTATTTCCTCGGCTCCACCTCCAAAAACGGCCAGACCTTCCCATTGACGGTTATCGCATCGCCTAGAAATTCAGGAGAAATCGAGGGCTGTACGCCAGGGACGGGAGTGCGGGGCTGGTCAGGGTAGAACAAGGAACCATCAGGATTAAAGGATTTGTCCTGTATGAGCAAGGGAATTTCATAATCTCCCGCCGGCAAGTTAAGGGACGATTCATAGGTATCCCTGATAATGTACATCCCGGCTAATCCTGCATAGACGTTCAGCCGTGTGATCCCCAATGCGTGGTCGTGATACCACAGCGTGCAGGCGCGCTGTGCATTATCATATTCGTAGATTTCGCTTGAGAAGTCTTTTCCCTTTTCCTTGTAGCCGTTTGTAAACCAGGCTTCCGGGTATCCGTCGCTTCCCGGCTTCGTCCTTCCGCCATGAACATGGACGACAGTGCGCACATCCGGTTTGTCTCTTTCGGCCCCATGAACAGTGTGATCGATCGGAAAGAGATGTTGATCGGGCAATTGGTTCATCCATTTTACTAAGATGCGCTCCCCTCTTTGAACCTCAAAGGTCGGGCCAGGAAAGAAGCCTTCGTAGCCCCAAACGAGCGACTCTTGTAATTCACTGTGCAGCGATTGCTTAAACTGCGTCATCCTTACCTCATAATACGTACCATCCCCTGTTCTCCCGGCTGGCTTCATAACGGGCAAAAGTGGGAGCGGATCCATGAATTTTGTCAGCTTCATCCTATTCACTCCAATCTCTTATTCATAGTTTATTGTGAAACTAGTGGAACATGACTGTATAAGGGGCATTGGAGATTTGTTATTGTGAAAAAATATATATTTCCATCCAATATCCTAAATCCATGCTATAACTTAATGCTCTTGACTATTCGGAATATTTTAATATATCTTGAAATAGTTAAGCATTATTCAAAAAAGTGTTATCAAAAAGCGTGGAATCAATTAGAAGCGAAGACGGATGTAAGCGCTTCAACAACAAAGGGAGGAATGACGGGAGTATGGGAGTAAAGAAATTAAATAACGAGCCTCAGCAGAGGGGACAAGATGAGAAAAAGCTGGAGCGGGGATTGAAAGCGCGCCATTTAACCATGATTTCGATCGGCGGTGCGATCGGGACCGGTTTATTCCTCGGAAGCGGTTCGGCCATTCATACAGCTGGTCCAGGCGGCGCACTGTTTGCTTATGCCTTCGTTGGCATCATGGTGTACTTTGTCATGACAAGCTTAGGGGAGCTGTCTGCGTTTATGCCGACAAGCGGTGCATTTAGTACATATGGAACCAAATTCGTCGATCCCGCCTTCGGATTTGCAATTGGGTGGACGTATTGGTTCAGCTGGGCAATGACCATTGCAGCAGAGTTGACTGCATCGACCATGATTATGAAATTTTGGTTTCCGGATAGCCCATCCTTATTATGGAGCTTCTTATTTTTGGCCCTTATCTTTTTACTGAACTATTTGCATGTCAAGGGGTATGGTGAAGGGGAGTATTGGTTTTCATTCATTAAAGTTTCAGCCATAGTCGTATTCCTGGTGGTTGGCCTGCTCATGATCATCGGTGTAATGGGTGGACATGCTGTCGGATTTCATAACTTCACGGTTGGAAAAGCCCCGTTCAGCGGAGGCGTAGTAGGGACATTCATCATTTTCTTGGCGACCGGATTTTCGTTTCAAGGAACAGAGATTGTCGGCGTCGCAGCCGGTGAAAGTGAAAATCCCGCTAAAAATGTTCCAAAAGCCATTCGAAATGTTTTTTGGCGCATTCTTCTATTTTATATATTGGCTATTTTTGTAGTGGGACTTATCATCCCATATACCAATCCTGATTTACAAAGCGATAATATCATGGTCAGTCCTTTCACACTTGTCTTTAAACGGGCAGGGCTTGCCTTTGCAGCATCACTCATGAATGCGGTCATTTTAACAGCCGTTTTATCTGCGGGCAATTCAAGCTTATATGCCTCAACGCGGATGCTTTACGCCATGGCGAAAAAAGGACAGGCGCCGCGGATTTTTGCCAAACTGAATAAACGGGGAGTGCCAGTCGCGGCCATGGTTTTAACCACGGTTATCGGGATGCTCGCTTTCTTTGCATCCGTTTATGGAGATGGTTCAGTATATCTTTGGTTAATGAATTCGGTGGGAATCACCGGGTTTATCTTCTGGCTTGGCATTTCGATCAGCCACTACCGCTTCCGTAAAGCTTTCCTTGCTCAAGGCTACTCTTTGGACATGCTGCCTTATAGAGCAAAATGGTATCCTTTTGGCCCGATTTTTGCGATAGCTGTTGGCCTGATCGTGACGCTTGGACAAAACTTTCAGGCGTTCCTTGCTTCTTCAATCGATTGGGGAAGCGTCATTGCTGCCTACCTTGGCATTCCAATGTTCCTGTGTTTATGGTTTGGTTATAAGTTCGTGAAGAAAACAAAAGTCGTGCCGCTAAAAGAATGTGAAATCGATTTTGATTATGCAGAAAAGAATGATTGATTAAGAACGAATTTGATGGGGATCTGCGCCATTCCTGCGGAAAATGGGATGGTGCAGATCCTTGTTTTTTGTGAGGATGTTTTCTAATAGGTTGCTTGTTTTTCACAGGAATCACGAACCTCGATGGAAAATTTTCCAGATGGAGGCTGGGAAAATGCTATGATTAATGTAAAGAAATAGATCTTTTCTCAAATATGGTTTTTTAACCGTTTTTCTATAAAATATCTCATAATATGTTGTTGATTGAAGCGGAAGGTGCGAGACTCCGGAGGGAACAGCGTGCCAGGTGAGACCCCTCGGAAAGCGAGCATCCTTCAGCGGAAATCACCTTACACAATCTTTAATGAATAGCAACAAACTTTATGAAAAGAGCGAAAGAAAGAGATAAAGGGGGAAGGAAGCTTGCTATATGGGGATAATGGGAATTCCGTGCCGCAGAAATTGTATGTATTTCTGTTTCAGACGCTCATATTTGCCGCGGCTGTCTGGCTTCTGATATTAAATGGTTTCAGCGAGTTGAATCATTGGTTCGGCTGGAATTTGCAAAAAGGGGATGAAGGAAGAAGAACCATATTAATGGCCTTCATTTTCGTCACCTATTTACGCATGCAATTCACAATTTTTTATTTACTCAAAAGGAAGATCCCCTGGGAAGAGGCGATTACACTGCCGTTTGCCTTTGGGTTATACTACATCGGTTTCTCTTTCCTTGGAGGGATAACCGAAAAACCAGTCAATGGATGGGATATTTTATTTATTCTGCTATTTGCAGCAGGAGCATTTATCAATACGTTTTCTGAGGTTTTAAGGGACAGATGGAAAAAGGATGTGCAGAATAAAGGAAAGCTTTATACCGAGGGGCTTTTTGCCTATTCCATGCATGTCAATTATTTCGGGGATCTCCTGTGGGTGTTGGCATTCGCTCTTGTCTCCTGGAATATGTGGGCGATGATCATACCGGCATTTTTGTTTTGTTTCTTCGCCTTTTACAATATCCCGATGCTCGATAAATACCTTGCTGACAAATATGGAGAGGATTTTCAGGAATATCAAAAGAAAACGAAGAAGTTCATACCGTTTGTTTATTAAAGTGTAGTGGAGCGGCTTCTGACCCGCTCGACGAAAGCGAAGAACTTGAGCGGTAAGGGTCATGAAATCCATTAAAAATGCTTAAATGGTGTCTCAAAGCTGAAGTATGATACCTGAAAATGGTTTAAAAGATGAAAATCGGGTCTCAAACGCCACGTATGGTACCAGTAATCAACTCAAAATGGTCATATCGGGTCTCAATCTCAGAAGCTGGCAAAAATGGCACCCACCTGAACAAGCTCATCGGATAAGCATGAAAATAAGCTGTCCACAAAGAGAAAACCTCGCAGACAGCCTATTCTTATTGAGCAGATTCAAATAAGTGAAATTTCATTCCGAATGGGTCGGCGATCATGCAGCTTTTCTCGTGGATTTCCTTGGTGATTTGACACCCCTTCTCAAGCAATTCTTCTTTTGCTTGTTCAAAGTCATGGACCGCAAGCTCAAAAAAGGTTTGCTGCTGCGGCTGGTCCTCTATATAAAAGAAAGTGCCATTAAAGGAGAAGAGCGTTTCATTATCGAGGGTCTGTACCTTTTCCATGCCAATTACTTCTTCATAAAATTTTGCGGCTTCTTGATAGTTTTTTACGCCGATAGCAATGTTGTTTGTCAGCTGGTATGGGGATTTTTCATTTATTTTTTTCTTCGGACGATAGCTTTGGGAACCTGATGGGAGCAAATCAAACAATGGCCATACTGCACAGAAATCATCGCCTGGGCCGAACGGTGCGCTGGCATGCAGGTAAATATGATCCCTCTCATCTTTCGTGAAAGTAGAAACTCCTGGAATGGGCTTTCCGTCAGACTCAAAGCCTATATCTTTCTTAAACGTAGACTCTTTCGTGGAGATCATTGGGAATGTCCATTTTCGTTCTGCTGCAAAGTCTGATAGAACGTCTGGGGAATCCGGTGAGGAAAGGACAAAAGCTGCTTTATCAGCTAAATAATGATAGATTCCATTCAAGCCATCCGCCCACATTGTACAATAGGAACAGCCTTTGCCCATATTATGAACGACAATCAGTTCATCTTGATCCTTGAAGCACTCCAGCAAGCTGGTTTTTTCTCCGTTGGATGAGATAAACGTGTAATTTTGCACAAGTTTTTTGGGGACGCTTTGTTTCAAAGCGGTCAAATGCTTCTTTTTTTCAAGTAATTCTTGCTCTAATTCTTCAATTTCCTTCTCGATCATTTTCGTCTTCAAACTAAACCCCTCCCAATATCAATCTATCTACTTCTTTCGATAAAATTGAAAGGAACCCTTTTTCATCCAAAATTATTTCCCGGAAAAAATTTCGACAATCCGATCGGCTTTTTTTCTGTTGCGGCATAAGCGGAATAGCTGGCTGATAAACCTTTCAACATCTTCAGCACTCGCAGGAAGGGGGATGTCCACATTAGTCGTCCCGAATGTCTGCTTGAAATACGCCTTTCTTTCTGCGTTTTTTCCATCTCGTTTCAGTGGATTATATTTCCAGGACAACGATTGACCATCCTCATCGACCGTTTGGATCTCTGCTGCTGTCGTCGATTTATCTCCTTCGTAAATAACAAGATAGTAATTGTCTTTTCTGTGCCAATCAATGAAGAGAAGATGATAGGCTTCCTCGCCAGGTTTAGAGATGGTATACGCGGATAGCGTTTTTTTGCCGTTTGCCCATTGATGGAAGTCATAGATGGTTTCTCCAAGGAAAGGGAGTTTGGCAGCATCAAAGGCCGACTCTTGATACGAATCAATCCACCCATCGATCAAATCACAAATCTTAACCGCTTGTTCTTTTTTCATCGGATAGCACTCCTTTTTTTCTTTTATTATATAGATAAGTTTGCTTAGAAGGAATCGCACATTTAGCAGAAGATTGTTCATCATAATGTGGAATCAATCTATTCTTTCAATTATTGGATTTTTTTCAAAAATTGTTTTTTTTACAGTCTATTTAACGTTGATTGGAGCGGAAGGTGCGAGACACCGGAGGGATCAGCGGGCAAGGTGAGACCCTGCAGCGGAGCGAGGAGAGGATGGGCGGATGTTCGATTAAGTTCGGCACGTCGTGTGCCAACATCGAACGACCTCACTTCGTGTGTGGCCCCTCGGAAAGCGAGCATCCTGCAGCGGAAATCAACATTGCTCCACTTAACGAACTTCAACCGATTCCTGAAGATATGTTTCAAGAGTGTTATAATGGGACAGAATTTATGCAGAATCGAAAAGATTGGGTGAAATCATGAAAACGGCGAAATCTATTAAAATAAATCCAAAATTTGTGAAGGCGTTCAAGAGCGGGCTTCCGCTCATTTCAAAGCAATCGATCGTGAATCATCAGGAATTGACAGCTGAAGGGGAACTATTCGATTTGATTGATGAACGCCGACAATTCGTTGCGAGGGCGTATTACGGCAAGCAAAATAAGGGATATGGCTGGGTGCTGACAAGAAAAGAGAACGAAAACATCGACCATGGATTTTTTGAGAAGAAAATAAGAAATGCAATCAATCAGCGCGCACATCTCTATCAATCTGAAGAGACGAATGCCTTTCGCGTATTCAATGGTGAAGGGGACGGAATCGGTGGAGTGACCATCGATTATTTTGACGGATATTATTTGATCAATTGGTACAGTGAAGGAATTTACCAATTTAAAAAAATGATCGTCGATGCGCTTCAGAAGCTTATGGAAGTGAAGGCGATCTATGAGAAAAAGCGGTTCGATACGAAAGGGCAGTATTTGGAGGATGATGACTTTGTCGCCGGTGAGCGCGCGAACTTCCCGCTGATTGTGAAGGAGAATGGTGTCCACTTTGCCGTGTACTTAAATGAAGGTGCTATGGTGGGCGTATTCCTGGACCAGCGCGAGGTGCGGAAGAGGATCAGGGATCATTACGCTGACGGAAAGACGGTATTGAATACCTTCTCTTATACAGGGGCATTTTCTGTTTATGCAGCTTTGGGAGGCGCAGTCAAAACGACCAGCGTCGACCTGGCGAATAGAAGCCTGCCGAAAACGATCGAACAATTCAGCATCAATGGCATCGACTATGAAGCGCAGGACATCATCGTAGAAGACGTGTTCAAGTACTTTAAATATGCCGTCAAAAAAGAATTGAAATTTGATATGGTGATTTTGGATCCTCCAAGTTTTGCGAGGTCTAAGAAATTCACGTTCAGCGCTGCCAAGGACTATACAAATTTGTTGAAAGAAACGATTGCCATCACGGAAAAGGGCGGGGTGATCGTCGCTTCCACCAATTGCAGTTCATTTGGGATGAAGAAGTTCAAAGGATTTATCGATACAGCGTTTAAAGAAACCGGCGGAAAATACCGGATCCTAGAGGAATACACTCTCCCTGAGGACTTCAAAACGATTTCAGAATTCAAAGAAGGCGACTATTTAAAGGTTGTTTTCATCGAGAAGAAGAGTGGATGAGCAAGAGCTCGGTGTATGATTGGGAATTGGATGAAAGAGTGTTCTGCGGAATTTGGTGAATTTTGTTGGAATTTGTAGATAGACCGATATTTGACTGGAATAGACCGATATATCACAAATTAGACTGATAAATGAGTCAAATAGACCGATAAATAATAAAATAGACCGATATCTGGCCATATCCGACCGAAAAATGCTTGTATGTCCAATGTTCCAACCTTCGAAAAATCAAGCTTAGGCTACAAACACACTTTTTATCTTAATCGAATAAGAAATTCACGAAAAATATATACACAACACCCCTGCCCCTTTGGTGCCTGGCACCAAAGGGGCAGGGGTGTTTCTTTATTTAGACTGCGTTGTTTTTGGAGGGGTGGTTTTGCTCTTTCACTGCTTGCATGCCGCGTTTGGATGGCCAGAATGCCCATTTTCCAAAGACGACGGTCAGGGCAGGGACTAGGAATGGACGAACGACAAATGTGTCCAGTAATACCCCGATGGCTGTGACAGTTCCGAACTGGACGAGCACTTGGATGGGCAAGGTTGCCAATACGGCAAATGTCCCTGCCAGGATAAGGCCGGCGGAAGTAATGACTGCACCAGACTGTGAAACTCCCTCTGTCACTGCCTGAGCAAGCGGCATCCGTTTGCTCTTTTTCCAGATGGACGAAATCATGAAGATATTGTAGTCCTCTCCAAGGGCGACAATGAAAACAAAGGAGTACAACGGAATCAACCCCTGGATGGCCGATACATCGAAACCGTAGTGAAGGACGATCCAGCCGAGTCCAAGAGCACTGAAGTATGAGAGCAGTACAGTTGCCATTAAATAAAGCATGGCAACAACCGAACGCAAATAGGCGAGCAGCAGAAGTGCGATCATGGCAATGATGACCGGGATGATGACATTGGCATCGCGATCCGTCGTTTGGCTTGTGTCATATTGTTCGGCAGTTTGCCCGCCGATCCACACGTGATCTGCTTCATTGCTGATGCCGGATTCATTCAATGCTTTTTCAGCTGTTTTCCTTAAGTCGGGAATATGATCCATTGCTTCGTTTGAATAAGGATTCATGCTGAATTCAACGTCATAGGCAAGCAGGTTTTCATCGCTTTTTCCTTTTTTCTCATCGGATACTTTGGCCACAAATGGCAATGCTTCGAGCTTTGACTTCAAATCGATGCTCTTTTCTTCCGAGTCGACGATTACTTGCGCAGGAGCAAGCTCTCCTGAGTTGAAATGCTTAGAAATTAAATCAAATCCTTCGCGGGAAGGCATATCCTTCGGAAAGGAAGAAAGGGTATCGTATGTGTATTGAATTTTAGTTGAGAAAAAGGCGAATCCGCCCAAAATGACAACTGTGGCCATAATGATCATCCATGGTCTCCGTACAATCCCCCCACCAAGGCGTTCTCCGAAACTTGCTTTTGTCTTTGGAGCAGGCGGGGTCTTCCCTTTCTTTCTTGCACGTTCCTCTTCCATGTCCCTTGTGCGCGGTACAAATGGCCAGAACGAAGCTCTTCCTAACATGGATAATAATGCAGGAACAAGCGACAAACTTGCGACCATCATAATCAGGATCGACAAGCTGAATGGTACGGCAAAGCGCTGAATCGAACCATATTGGGCCAAGAGAAGGGCCAGCAGTGAAAATACGACGGTCAATCCGCTCATCGCGATGGCGCCGGAAGATCCGCTCAAGGCCCTTTTCAATGCGTGTTTTTTATCTTGTTCTTCTTTTAGATGCGTCCGAAAACGTGCAATCAAGAATAGACAGTAATCGGTTCCGGCTCCGAATAAAAGGACGGTCATGATGGATATACCCTGTGAATCAAAGGTAGTGAATCCGGCCTTCGCCAACGCTCCAAGCACCGGACTGATCACTCCATATGCGGCACCGACTGCAATAAGCGGGACGAATGCCAGAATCGGGGATCGGTAGATGACGAGCAAGAATACGAGAACGAGCGTCACTGTCGCCAACAGCAGGGACAAATCCCCTTGGCTGAATAAATCGACCGCATCGACTTCGATTCCTGCCGGGCCTGTCGCACGGACCAGAAGAGAATCCTTTGTGTCGATCTTTGTATCAAAAGGATTGTCGCCAAACACATCCCCCACTCTATCTTTTAGTTTCTTCAGGCTTTCCTTCACATCTTCTGTACTTGCTTTTTTCTCAAACAGGACCGGATAGACAAGGGTCGTGCCATCTTCTGAAACCTGTTTTTTCAGCACAGGAAGTGGAAGCTTATGGAAAGGGGCTGCATTGAGCTGTTTCGGCAGCGGATCATCGGAAATTTCCTTTGAAAGCTTTTGGATATTAGCTAAATCATCATCCGTCAGTCCAGTAGATCGGTACCAGGTCAACAGGGCGGGTTTGCCGTCGCCAGATGGGAATTCCTTTTCGGCGAGCTTTTGTGCCTGAACGGATGGTTTGCTGTCAGAAAGGTTCGCTGCAAGATCGTCCTTCTGAGATTGAGCCTGTGGCAATGTGACATTGACAACGGCAAGGATAATGAGCCAAGCGGCTAAAGTGATCCATTTCCCTTTTGTACTGCTGATCCATTTGCCATATTTACTAAACCAGGTCGTTTTCATTTGATTTCATCTCCTTTAATTTTTCCTTATCAAGTGATAAGTGATGGGTGGAAAAAAGGTCTCTTTCATTGTTTGTAAAAAAATTCAAGTGTCTTTCCGGAAAGAATCCGATGTCAAACCGAACAATAGGACGTCGACAATCATTTCAGACTTCTTTTCTGCATCTTTTTTTCGGTCATTTGGCTTTCTTGGAACGAATTTGGCGGGCTCCATGGAAGACTTGATCAAGCTGAGCAAGTAATGAGCGGCATGCATGGGGGTGACCCCGAATGCCTCTTGATTTTTCAACTGCCCGTCTTGTTGGCCTTTTTCAAAGATGGCGACTACAGGCAATAAATATCCTTTCATCCACCATTGATAAATTTGATCTTGTGTTTCCTGGTCAAGCTCATGTTCAATGTCATGAAACATCTGATTGAGGTCCTCATGATGATTCATCATCATGTAGGTTGAAAACTGCAGAAGCTGGTCCCTCATGTTGTCATATTGTTTCAAGATGCGTTCGATGGCGACTTGTGTCTTTTCTATGGTCGTTTTGATGACTTCCACATACAGTTCTTTTTTATTGGAAAAATGGTGGTACAAAGCCGGCTGCGTCAAACCGCAGGAATCCGCGATCTTTCGGGTGGATACAGCCCGATAGCCCAATTCCATGAACAAGTCATGCGCCGTCCGAATGATCGACCTCCTCGTTTCCCCAAGATCTCCTTTCTCAGGTTTATTGGAAGAAGTTGATGTCATAACAGCAGTATTCCTTTCTTAAAGAATGCATTACACATTCATTTATCAATTGATAAGTAAAATATATAATATGGACAAGTCCCATGTCAACGAAAATGATGCATGTTGTTTAACTTTTGTACAATATATTTATAATGCTGATTTTTTTGTTTTGCATCAAGTTTGACCGTGTATACATTATCAATTACGTTAAAAATATCAACTAAAAATTGACCATAAAAAAAGAGGTGAAGCCAGTGATGGAGGCCATCAGGATTTCCGTTCGTACACTCGTGGAATACGTGTTTAAAAGAGGAAGCATCGATCAACGCTTCAAAGCGCCATCTTCGCTTCTGGAGGGCACAAAAGCTCATCAAAAAATCCAAAAAGATTATGTAGAAGGGGACGAAAGCGAAGTCTTTTTGCAAATGGTTCTCCCAATGGGACACCTTCATTTTCATATAGAGGGACGATGTGACGGCCTGCTTCATTCTGAAAAAATCGTGACCATTGATGAGATCAAGTCAACCTCTTTGGATCTGGACGAAATCAGCGAAGAAACGTTCCCTGTCCATTGGGCACAGGCAAAATGCTACGCATATATGTATGCATCGCAAAATAATCTTGAAGAGATCCAGGTGCAGCTAACCTATTACCAAATACATACAGGCGATCGGAAGAATTTCCGCCGCGTTTATCAGCTTGATGAATTAGAAGTGTTCATCCATGAAGTTGCCAAAGAATATATGCCTTTTGCTGCGCTTCAGTCCGACCATGAGAAAAAGAAGCAGGAAAGCTTTCAAATGCTGGAGTTTCCATATTCCTCATATCGCAAAGGGCAGAGAAAATTTGCCGGTGCAGTCTATAAGACAATCCTGGATGAAAAAAATCTCCTTGCGAATGCACCCACAGGCATCGGGAAAACGATGTCCACGATTTTTCCAGCTGTTAAGGCAATGGGGGAAGGCGTCCTGAGCCGAATATTTTATTTAACAGCCAAAACGATCACCAGGACCGTTGCAGAGCAGGCTTTTCATGACCTCGGGAAATCTGGCCTCCATTTAAAGTCCATCACTTTGACGGCGAAGGACAAGGTTTGTTTTAAAGAGGAAACGATTTGTCAAAAGGACTATTGTGAATTCGCTGACGGCTATTATGATCGAATCAATGGGGCTATGCTTGATATTCTTGCAAACGAAACACAAATGACAAGGTCGGTGATTGAAGCTTATGCAAGAAAGCATCGGGTTTGCCCATTTGAATTTTCCATCGACCTTGCGTATACGGTAGATGCGGTCATCGGGGATTACAACTATGTTTTTGATCCGCGTGTCTCATTGAAACGCTATTTAGAGGAGCAAAAATCGAAAACGGTGCTATTGATCGATGAAGCACATAATCTTGTGGATCGTGCGAGGGACATGTTTTCAGCCGAACTCACTAAATCCGCTTTTTTGACATTAAAACGTGAATACAAGGGGATCCATCATGGGATATTCCAAGCAGCAAAAGAGATCAATCAATATTTCATCGACCTGAAGAAAAAGTGCAGCGTTCAGCATGGCATCATCAAACTAGAACTTCCCGAAGATTTCCTTCCACTGGTTGAAACATTCATAGAAGAAGCAGAAAAGGAATTGCCGCATAGACAGAATGAAGTGCTGCTGGATGCTTATTTCTCCGCATTGAGTTTCCAGCGGATTTCAAAGCTGTATGACGGACAATACATGACCTATGCGGAGGCGAGCCGGAATGACGTCACACTGAAGCTGTTCTGTCTGGATCCATCAAGCAATTTACAGAAGATGGCGAAAGGATTTCGATCAAAAATCTTCTTTTCGGCCACACTATCTCCGACTCGATATTTTCAGGATCTGCTCGGTTTGACGAATGAGGATTATATGATAAAGGTTCCTTCCCCATTCGATGAGGAGCAGCTCGAACTTTTCATCCAGCCGCTTTCGACCAGGTACCATGACAGAGAAGCGTCAGTCCTTCCGATCATCCATACCATTCAAAGTCTATTGGAAAGTAAGAAGGGGAATTACCTCGTGTTTTTTCCATCCTATCGCTATATGGAAGTTGTTCATGAGGCTTATTGCGAGCTCCACCCGACAACGCAAGTGATCAAGCAGGAGGCAGGGATGCCGGAGTCGGTCCGTGAAGAATTTCTCCTTCGATTCAGTGATGAAAATAAGGAGACGCTGCTCGGATTTACTGTGCTGGGAGGAATTTTTTCGGAAGGAATCGATTTAAAGGGCGACAGGTTGAACGGGGTTGTCATCGTCGGTGTCGGATTGCCGCAGCTGAGTGCAGAAAGGGAAATGATCAAGGATCACTTTGAGGCAGGCGATAAGCCCGGCTACGATTATTCCTATGTCTTTCCGGGGATGAATAAAGTATTGCAGGCGGGTGGCAGGCTGATTCGATCGGAAAGTGACCGCGGCACCATCATTTTAATCGATGACCGCTTTTTGCAGCGGAAATATCAGTCGCTTTTACCCGATCACTGGCGGCACTACAGGAAATATCCGAATGAATGATGGATTGCACTGATTGATTCATACAACCTCAATCATCGTAAATATTGATGACAACCATAGAAAACTATCAATATTATCTATATTGTTGATGTGATACACTCAAGAAAGAAATGAACAAAATCGAGGTGTTTTAAATGGAAACATTTTTACAGCATAATCCAACCCGCTTGTTTTTTGGCAAAGGACAAGCCGAACAAATCCCTGCTGAATTAGGTGAAAAAGGGCTGAATGTCCTTGTCATTTATGGTGGGGGGAGCATCAAACGCAACGGTGTCTACGACTCCGTGATGAATCAGCTTGAAAAAGCGGAAGCAAACGTGTTTGAATTAGCCGGAGTGGAACCGAATCCACGCCTGACCACGGTTCGTAAAGGGGTAGAAATATGCAAAAATGAAGGAATCGACTTTTTGCTTGCGATTGGAGGGGGCAGTGTCATCGACTGCACGAAAGGCATTGCAGCAGGAGCGAAGTATGACGGTGATCCTTGGGACTTGTTTACGGCCAAGCACCCTGTTGAGTCCGCATTGCCGTTCGGTACGGTCCTTACTTTGGCAGCCACGGGCTCTGAGATGAATTCCATTTCCGTCATCTCCAACTGGGAGACAAAAGAAAAAATCGGATGGGGCTCTCCTCACGTGTTCCCTACATTTTCAATCCTTGACCCGGCCAATACATTTACCGTGCCGGAAAATCAAACGGTCTATGGAATCGTCGACAGTATGTCCCATGCGTTGGAACACTATTTCCACCGCACACCGAACACGCCAATGATTGATGGCTTTATCGAATCATTATTAA
The DNA here is from genome assembly GCF_003668575.1 of Falsibacillus albus. NCBI lineage: Bacteria > Bacillati > Bacillota > Bacilli > Caryophanales > Bacillaceae > Falsibacillus > Falsibacillus albus. The sequence goes on from NZ_RCVZ01000011.1 coordinate 157,322, forward strand.
GGACAGCCATTGCCACTGGACCGAAGCTGTTGGAAAATCTGGAAAGCTTTGAGCACCGGGAAACGATGATGTATTTGAGCACGACGGCATTCAATGGCACATTGTCAAACGGGACGGACGGAGGGGATTGGGCGTCCCACCGCATCGAGCATGCGCTGTCTGCTGTATATGACATCCCGCATGGGGGCGGCCTCGCGATCGTATTTCCTAATTGGCTTGAACATGTTCTGCTAGATGATCCAAGCAGAGTCAAACAATTGGCGGTCAATGTATTCGGCATTTCTCCTGATGGAAAGACGGATATTGAAACAGCCAAAGAAGGGGCAAAGGCGCTTCGAGAATTTTGGTCCTCACTTGGCGCCCCATCTACGCTCCGTAACTACGATATCGACGACTCCCAATTCGATGACATCGTTAAAAAAACATTCATCAAACCTGGAGTCGGTACGTATAAGAAGCTTGATGAAAAAAGCGTCATGGATATATTGAATAGATCGTTATAGGTAAAAAGGTGAATCCCGCTGTCGGGGTTCACTTTTTTCTATGGGATGTACTTTACATCCCATGCTCTTGATTGGGGTGGAAGGTGCGAGACCGAGCGTCGCAGCGAGCTTCCTCCAACTCAGCACAACATTTTGATAAAAACAGCAAATTTTACGAAAACAGCCTGGCCATCGCAAATACGATTAAAGTTATCTATAATACATAATAGATACGATCGTTAATATTAATAGAGGTGGACGGATTGGACTTAACTTACTTTTATACATTCAAAGAAGTGGCCAAGTCGGGGAGTTATACGAAAACGGGTGAGGAATTAGGCTATGCACAATCCAGTGTCACGACCCAAATTAAAAAGCTGGAAGAACACTATCATACAGTTTTATTTGAACGGGTTGGACGAAGGATGTGTCTGACACAATCCGGTGAGCAGCTTCTTCACTATGTGAATCAAATCGTCAGCCTTGTCGAAGAAGCGGAGATCCAATTGACGAAAGGCACTAACCTAAGGGGAACACTGAAGGTAGGAACCGTCGAATCATTGGCTGCTTACTTTTTAACGCCATACATCAAAAGCTTGAAGGAACCGAATCCCGATATGAAAATCCTTTTGGAATCGGGTTTATGCCAGCATTTGAGGGATGGGGTGATCGAAGGGAAATTCGATGCAGCCCTGCTGTTGGATCAGCTGCAGGAGTCTCCGGAATTAATGACCATCCCCATTCGCGAGGAAGAGCTGGTCATGGTCTCTTCTCCGAATCATCCGCTCAGAAACAGAACGGAAGTCATGTTAAAGGATTTGTCGGAAGAAACCATCATTTTTACGGAGGAAGGCTGCTCCTATCGCATCATGTTTGAAAATGCTTTAAGGACAGAAGGCGTCCAGACGAAGTCGAAGATTTCCTTCAGCAGCCTGGAGGCAATCAAGCAATGTGTGGCGGATGACTTGGGCATAGCGATTTTGCCGAAGATCGCCGTGCAGAGAGAGCTGAAGGCAAATGTGATCCGCCAGCTTCCATTTCAGCACGAATCCATAAAAGTCTTTACACAGCTTGTCTACCATAAAAAGAAATGGATTTCCCCGATCATGGCACAGCTGATAGAATTATTGAATACAAACGGGACATCAGAACAGAAAGTAGTGACGAAATGACAACTTTTAAAGAACTAGGGATGCGCACAGCGCTTGCCACCCGATTGGAACAATTAGGAATAGAGGAAGCGACGGCAGTACAGGAGCAGTCGATACCGCATGTTTTGGAAGGCAAGGATGTCATAGCCCAAGCACAGACTGGGACAGGCAAAACACTGGCATTCATTTTGCCGATGCTTGAGAAGATCAACCATAATGAACCGTCCATTCAAGGATTGATATTGACGCCGACACGGGAGCTTGCCCTTCAGATTACGGGAGAGCTATCAAAGCTGTCCCAAGCGGTTCCTGATATCCAGGTACTGGCGGTTTATGGAGGACAGGATGTCGAAGCGCAGCTTAAAAAGCTGAAGCGCAGCATTCATATCGTCGTTGCCACACCAGGAAGGCTATTGGATCACCTTCGCCGGGGAACCATCGATCTAACGGGTATTTCTACCCTTGTTCTGGATGAAGCCGACCAAATGCTGCATATGGGATTTTTGCCTGAAGTGGAGGACATCCTGAATCAAACGAATCCGCATCGACAAACCCTATTATTCTCTGCGACGATGAATAGCGACGTCCGTTCACTGGCAAAGAAATATACAAAGAAACCGGAAAACATTCAAATTAAGGCTAAAAACATCACAGTTGAAAAAATCAACCAGCTTGTCGTCGAAACGACAGACCGAAGGAAGCAGGCCGCACTGCGAGCCTTATTGAAGGAATACCAGCCTTTTCTGGCCATCATCTTCTGTCGGACGAAGCGGCGGGCCAATACGCTGAATGAAGCCCTGCAATCGTATGGCTTCCTCTCTGAAGAACTTCACGGTGATTTATCCCAGGCCAAACGGGAAAGGGTCATGAAAAATTTCAGGGAGGCGAAGCTTCAATATTTAGTCGCAACAGACGTGGCCGCAAGGGGATTGGATGTCGAGGGTGTCACCCATGTATTCAATTATGATATCCCCCATGATGTTGAAAGCTATATCCACCGGATCGGGAGGACGGGCAGGGCCGGTGAAGATGGCCTTGCGGTGACCCTCGTCGCTCCAAAGGATCAGGATCATCTGACCATGATTGAAAAAGGAATCCATATGACAATCCGGAAGGAACAATCGGATGCCGTTGCGGATGATCCCAAACCGGCTGAAAGAAAAAAGAAGGCTCAAAAACCTGAAAACGGCTCACAGCGCAGACACAGCAGAGGAAAAGGAACGGATAACCAGAACAGAATGCAAGCAGGGAAACCAGCGAAGAAAAGAACACGGAGAAGGGAGAAATAGCGATGAATGGACAAAATCGAAAAGATATAAGCCCAGGCTTGGAAGTGGCCATCGTCCTAAAAAAAGATCAAGCCACCGGTAAAACGACAAAAGGGGTCGTGAAGGACATTCTGACCAATTCTGCTCAGCATCCGCATGGCATTAAGGTCCGTTTGACCGATGGACAAGTGGGCAGGGTGAAAGAGATCTTCTGAGTCTTCGGAGGGGCTACCGCCCGCCTCGCGGAAAGCGGGCATCCTGCAGCGGAAATCCACCAATGCACCATTTGCAATCAGCAACAAACTTTCCGGATAGACCCGATCAACTAAACATGCAAAGGGGATGTATTTGATGAGCCCGTCCAAAATAACCATGAAAAGCCCGACGCCGATCCTGCGAATTTTTGATGAAGAAAAAGCGAAGGAATTTTATCTTGAATTTCTAGAGTTTGCGGTGGATTGGGAACATCGGTTTGAAGATTGTCTCCCTTTATACTTGCAAATCTCATATAACGATTGTGTGATCCACCTCTCCGAGCATTACGGAGATTGCTGTCCTGGAGCTGCTATCAGAATTGAGGTCGGGAATTTGGAGCAGCTCCATGCAAACCTTATTTCGAAGAAATTCAAATATGCCCGTCCCGGGATCGAAACGACCCCTTGGAATACTAGGGAGGTTCGTATTGGCGACCCATTCGGAAATAGAATAGTGTTTTTTGAAAACCTTTAAATATAGTAATTTGAGCGCATGGATGATTTTTTGATTCATGCGTTATTTATTTTAGGTGTTATCTCAAAGAGTAGGCCTATTTTTGATTGAACTGCTTCCAGACAACTCTCTCAATAATCATCCATCATTTCCAAATCTATTAATTTTTTGTAAACAGAGTGTAAAAAGTTTTAGAGTGGAAATGGGCTTGAATCCACTGGTGCCAATGGGTTTGTAGTTTTTCTTTGAATTATCCCTATCTTGACACCCTTGGAAATATATTGATAAATTTAAAATATTGCTATTCTTTAAGAAATCATATTTTTATATTCATGGATAAAAATTTTGGAAAGTTGGGTAGGGTATGATCGAATTTAAGGATGTTTCTAAAGTATATCCAAATGGCACGGTGGGGTTGAATAACATCAACCTTACGATCGAGCCGGGGGAATTTGTTGTTATTGTAGGATTATCGGGCGCAGGTAAGTCGACGATGCTGCGTTCTATCAATAGGCTTCATGATATCTCAAAAGGTGAAATTATCATCAATGGAAAATCGATTACGAAAGCAAAAGGCAAAGATCTATTAAGAATCCGCCGCGATATTGGCATGATCTTTCAAAATTTCAATCTTGTAAAACGCTCAACGGTACTTCGCAATGTATTAAGCGGACGTGTCGGGTACCACTCAACCTTGCGAACGATATTGGGATTATTTCCGAAAAAAGATGTCGAACTTTCATTGAATGCATTAAAACGAGTCAATATCATGGACAAGGCTTATACACGTGCCGACCAACTTTCCGGTGGACAGCAGCAGCGTGTATCCATCGCACGTGCGCTCGCACAGGAAGCGAAAATCATTCTGGCGGACGAACCGGTTGCTTCCCTTGATCCATTGACAACCCGTCAAGTCATGGATGATCTGCAGCGAATCAACCAGGAGCTCGGCATCACAACGATTGTCAATCTTCACTTCATTGACCTGGCAAGGGAATACGCAACCAGGATCATCGGGGTAAGAGCAGGAGAAGTCGTATTCGATGGTCCGACTGCCGAAGCGACAGACGATGTGTTCTCCCAAATTTATGGACGTGAAATCAAAGAAGACGAGCTGCTGGGAGAGACAAAATCATGACCCAGGATCAATTGAAAAAGCCGGCTCGTACAAAGTTTTGGACAACCGTTATTCTCTTGATCGTGCTTTTTTGGGTAAGTGCGAAAAGTACGGATGCTACGTTCAGCGAACTTTTTGATGGGCTTCCTCAAATTGGGATCCTATTGGCCAAAATGTTTCCGCCTGATTGGTCGTACTTCTCCTATGTCATTGATCCAATGCTTGAAACCATCCGAATGGCATTGCTTGGGGCAACTTTCGGGGCTATCCTGGCCATTCCGGTTGCATTGTTGTCGGCATCGAATGTCTTTGAATCATCCTGGATCGTTTTGCCGTCGCGTTTTATCTTGAACTTGATCCGAACAGTTCCAGATTTATTGCTGGCAGCCATTTTTGTTGCCATTTTCGGACTTGGGCCATTGCCTGGTATTTGGGCATTGACCATTTTCTCCTTGGGGATCATTGCCAAGCTGACATATGAATCCATAGAGGCGATCGATCGCGGTCCGCTGGAAGCGATGACTGCAGTGGGAGCGAATAAGCTTCAATGGATATTCTTTGGCGTCATTCCACAGGTTCTTCCACAGTTTCTGTCCTATTCTATTTATACGTTTGAAATCAATGTAAGGGCTGCAGCTGTCCTTGGATTGGTCGGTGCAGGCGGTATCGGGATCTATTATGAACGGACGTTGGGATTCTTCCAATATGATCGCGTTGCCAGCATCATTATTTTTACCCTCGTCGTGGTATTGTTGATTGACTATATTAGTACTAAAATCCGGGAGAAATTAATATGAGCACCGATACGATTGTAAAACCAAAAAAGAATAGAGTGAAAAAGTGGATTTACTTTGGATTGATTCTCATCGTTTATGTCTGGGCATTTGCGGGAATGCCGGTGGAAGGATTCAAAGATACGGCTGCACAGATTACGAAATCCATTTTCAGCGGAATATTCCACCCAGACTGGGATTACGTTTATGATCCGGAAGGGGAAGATCTTCTCCGCGGCCTTCTTGATACATTGGCGATTGCGATATTAGGTACATTCATTTCTGCCTTCTTATGTATTCCGTTTGCTTTTTGGGCGGCCAAGAACATGAACCGATTTAAGTCTGTATCAGGAGCCGGTAAATTTGTATTAAGCTTCGTCCGTACATTTCCAGAGCTTGTCATGGCATTATTGTTCATCAAAGCAGTAGGGCCGGGATCATTTGCCGGGGTATTGGCATTGGGCATACACTCGATCGGAATGCTAGGAAAGCTATTCTCTGAATCTGTGGAAAGCATGGATTTGGGACCGACAGAAGCCTTGAAGGCATCCGGGGCGAACAATCTTCAAATCATCTGGTTTGCGGTCATCCCTCAGGTCATGCCGGAGTTTTTATCGTATACCCTATATCGATTCGAAATTAATGTCCGTTCCGCCACCATCCTTGGTGTCATTGGTGCTGGTGGAATCGGAACTCCGCTGATCTTTGCACTTGCAGGACGTTCCTGGGACCGTGTAGGCATTATCCTGCTAGGGGTCATTGTCATGGTTACGATCATCGATTTGATCTCGGGCAGCATCCGTAAACGCATCGTATAATGGTAGATTCAAAAGCTTGATCCCAAATTAGGGATCAAGCTTTTTTATTTGCCTGGCCGCTTGAGAAATCAACTTTTCTAAAGGCACTTTTCTCGTAATTTGATGCTTTAGCTAATAAAGTGGGATTGTTTAAGCAAAGTTTCAACTTCAAAATAGCGTATATAGCGAGAAAAGAGCTGGAAAGCTTAAAATCAACGAACTAAATAGCTATTTTTACATTAAAATCGGCAGGAAGATTTCTATCACAATCTTTACGAAAACAGCCTAACGAAAAAAGCCAAAAGAAAAAGCCCCACATACAATGGGGCTTTAAAATAAATAGATTATTGACCTTCTACTTCTTTTTCGTATTCACGTACGATGTCGAAGTTAGAGTCTTTTGATCTTACGTAGCCTTCGTGAGAATAGATGTCCTTGATGATTTGGTGGCCTTTTTCATCTTTACCGATTGCGATGAATGCATCAGCGATTTTGTCTTTCCATTCTTTTGTCAAGTCAGGACGAACGGCAATTGTGTCGTTCGGGATCGGCTTGGTGAAGAAAAGGACGCGCGTTTTGTCAAATACATCCGGAGCATCTTTCTTTACGATATTACGGGCATCTTGGAAAACCGGAGCAGCGTCGACATCGCCGTTCAATACTGCAAGTACTGCAGTGTCATGGCCTTTTAAAGTTGTTCCTTGTACATCTTTCTGCGGATCGATGCCTGCTTTTTTCATTTCAACTGCCGGCCATACATATCCTGCAGAAGAAGTGACGTTTTGCCAGCCGACTTTCTTTCCTTTCAGATCTTCAATTGTTTTGATATCTGAATCTTTTTTAACTAATACCATGGATTTATAGTAATCTACCAATTCATCTGTTGGAGTGCCATCTTCATCATTTACACCGTAGCGTTGTGCTTGTAGCAATACATCCGCTACTTTTTGGTCATGAGCCAATACATATGTAGTTGGAGGCAGGAAGCCAACATCCACTTTCTTTGAGCCCATTGCTTCAACGACTGTGTTGTAGTCAGTCGATACGCTTACATGGACAGGAATTCCCAGTTTATCGGACAATAATTTTTCTAATGGTTTTGCTTTCGCTTCCAATGTTTCAGCGCTTTGAGATGGAACGAACTGCACGTTTAACTCTTTCGGTTCATATCCGTTGGATCCAGAACTCTTTTCTGTCTTGTCTGAACCACATCCGGCAAGAACACCAAATGCCAGGCCTAAAGACATACCAAATAAAGTAAGCTTTTTAAACATAATTTTCCCCCATAGAAAATATTTTTTATTGCCTCTATAATATACCATAACATTTGAGAGGATTTGTAAATTTTTTATAAAGATTTAATAAATTCTAAGAATACAAGAAACTTATAGTAAAATGGAAAATAGATTCAAAAAAAGGATGGTTATTCATGACAAATAATCAACGATTTTCACTTGCGATCTTGGAAACGAGTGATGTCCACGGAAACGTATTTCCGATTAATTATGGGCTGAATGCTGAAAGTCCTGTGGGCTTGGGTAAAATTGCAGCCCTGATCCAACAAGAAAGAAATAAACATGAGCATACATTGGTCATTGACAATGGAGATGTGATCCAAGGGACTCCATTAACCTATCATTTCGCCAGATATCTTGATGGGAAGCCAAATCCAATGATTCAAATCCTCAATCATTTAGGTTATGACGCTGCGGTCTTTGGGAATCATGAGTTCAACTACGGTCTAGAACTTTTGCATAAATCCATCAATGAATCCTCTTTCCCATGGTTGTCGGCCAATTTGTTGAATAAGGAGACCGGTGAGCCGTTCTTCGGTAAACCTTATCTGATAAAAGAATATGAAAACGGCCCTAAAGTCGGGGTGCTGGGACTGACCACTCACTATATTCCGAATTGGGAAAAGGAAGAACATATCGAAGGCATTGAATTTGAAGACTGCCTGCAGTCAGCAAAGAAATGGGTTAACTTTTTAAAGAATGAAGAAAAGGTTGATTTATTGATTGTTTCTTATCATGGCGGCTTTGAACGTGATCTGGAAACGGGAGAACCGACGGAGGTTTTGACTACTGAAAATCAAGGGTACCAAATGTGCCAGGAAATTGATGGGATGGATATTCTATTGACCGGGCATCAGCACCGATTTATCAGCGGGGAGTCGGTCAACGGCGTTCTTGTGGTCCAGCCGGGAAGCCAGGGGCGTGCGCTTGGAAAGGCGTCGGTCGAGATGGTGAAGGAAGACGGAAATTGGAGGGTTGCAGAGAAATCCTCGCAATTGCTTTATACAGAAGAAGTGGAAGCAGATGAGCAAGTTCTGGAAATGGTAAAAGACTACGAGGAGGCAACTCAAAAGTGGCTTGATCAGCCAATCGGGAAAATAAAGGGGGATATGGAAGTGCGCGACCCGATGAAGATCCGCACAGGAGACCATCCTCTGATTGAATTCTTCAATCGCGTCCAAATGGAAGCGACAAATGCCGATATCTCCAGCACAGCCCTGTTTGACAACCTTGCCCCTGGGCTTAAGTCGGATGTGACGATGAGAGACGTCGTAGCTAACTATATTTATCCGAATACACTCAAGGTCATCCGGGTAAAGGGGAAGGACATTAAAGAAGCGCTTGAACAATCAGCGTCCTACTTCGCCCCATATAATGGTGAAGAAATTGAAGTGAACCCGAAATTCCTATATCCTAAGCCTGAACATTATAATTATGATATGTGGGAAGGCATCGACTATGAGATCAACATTTCCAAGCCGTTTGGGGAGAGGATCACCAAGCTGGAATACAAAGGGGATCCGCTTGAGATGAATCGGGAATACGATGTCGTTATGAACAACTACCGTTCCGGCGGCGGCGGAAATTATTTGATGTTCAAAGATAAGCCGGTCATCGTCGACCTTCCGATGGATGTGTCCGAGTTGATCGCCAATTATATATTGGAGAGAAAAGAAATCGAAGCGACGGTGGATTACAACTGGCGCGTTGTTCATGAATGATCAAAAATCCAAGAGCTGGAGGGAATCCGCTCTTGGATTTTTTTTTTGCTTCCCTCCCTACGGAAAGTCAGCAACCTGCAGCGGAAATCAACTAACGCTCATTTCGCCGTAAACGATATGTATTTCTATTTTCGGACCACAAATAATGAAAACGGCATTATTCTTACTTGCAGTTGACGTTAACGTCAATGGTAAAATATAAATAACAAAAAATTCTAACAACGGGTGAGGCGTTTGGAATATTCCATTTCACAGTTAGCCAATGATTTTCAAATATCAACTAGGACGTTAAGGTATTACGAAGAGCTCGGTCTGCTTAGGCCCACCAGGAATAAAGCTGGTCAAAGGTTATACTCCCGAAAGGATCTCGTTCGTTTGAAGTTGATTCTCCGTGGAAAAAAATATGGGTTTCAGCTTGATGAAATCAAAGAGATGATCCTGCTTTTTGATCAAGACCGCTCTGGCCGCAAACAACTGCGACGCACGATCCGCTTTGGCGAAGAAAAAATCAGGATGGTGAATGATCGCATAGAAGAACTGGTCTTGATGAAACAAGAGATGGAAGCCATTATGGATGATTTTAAGAAAAGGTTGGAGACCGAGTAGTAGCCTCCGGAGTCTCACGACCGGCTCGCGGAAAGGAAAGACTCCTACGGAAATCAACATTGGTGTCTAAAAGAGCCTAAAAAATGAGGTGAGCGGAATGAATTTTTATGAAGAAGATCATCATTTTCAATCATTGATCAAGAAGCTTTTGCGGCCAGCATTGAGCGAGTGGGCAGAAAGGGAGCTCCACGAATTTGGCGAAAGATGCGCGACGGTAATTGATGAGCGTGCGAGGCATACGGATCGGGAGGGGCAGCCGAAGCTGGTGAAATATGATCGTTTTGGTGAAGATATTTCCGAAGTGTGGGTCAATGATGGCTACAAACAAACCATTAAAGAAACGTATGACAAAGGCATTGTAGGATATATTCATAAATCCATTCCTGAAATCGGGGAGAAGGGTGACTATGTATATTCTTATGCCCAAGGGTATCTTCTTTCACAGACGGAGCCGGGATTTTATTGTCCCGTGACGCTGACGATGGCGACCGCATATTTATTGGAGCACTATGCAAGCACCGAACTGAAAGCCCGATTTCTCCCTCATGTTTTATCAACGGGTGAAATGGAGCTTTATGAAGGTGCGACATTTCTGACTGAACGGCAAGGGGGATCCGATGTCGGTGCAAATGAAACGAAAGCTGTAAAGGATGGAGAAAACTATCGACTATACGGCGAAAAATATTTTGCTTCGAATGCAGGGATGTGTGGAGTGGCGATGGTACTTGCACGGACGGAAGGAGCAGCAGCCGGATCGAAGGGGTTGAGTCTATTTGCTGTATCGTGGCGAAAGGAAAACGGGAGCCTGAATGGCATTGCCATCCGGCGATTGAAGGATAAGCTGGGGGTAAGGGCGGTCCCATCCGCCGAGGTAGAGTTCACCGGGGCGGAAGCCTTCCTTGTCGGGGAGGAGTGCAATGGGATCTATTACATGATGGAGGCGTTGAACTTATCCAGGGTTTGCAATGCGATAGCTTCGATCGGAATCATGCGGAGAGCGTTCTCGGAAGCGAAAAGCTATGCGTTCCGCCGCGAGGCATTTGGACGCAAGCTGGCTGATTATCCGATGGTCAAGGATACGCTCACAAGGCTGGCCGTAAAGCAGGAAGTAGATACAAGCGCCGTTTTCACCCTCGTTGAATTGTTCGATAAAGTCATGAAGAAGGATTCCAAGGCGACAGCTGAAGAAACAGCATTGAACAGGCTGCTGATTGCCCTTCTTAAAATGGAAACAGCCGAGCAGTCCATCCATTTTGCGCATGAGGCGATTGAAATGCATGGAGGAAATGGCTTTATCGAGGACTTTGTCACACCTAGACTGTTGAGGGATGCGCAGGTGTTGACGGTGTGGGAAGGAACCGCCAATATTTTGGGATTGGAAGTGCTGCGCCTGATGCATAAATTCAAGGTGCACCATCTGTTCATGGATCATATGAAAAAGGAAATTTCAGAGCTCCCAGCTGCCCTGGTTGAGTGGAAAGACCTGCTCCATGATAAAGTAGAAGCTCTTTCTGACATGACTGCTTACGTGATGAACTCTCCCGAAGAAACGCAGACTTTCCATTCCAAAAAAATCGCAAAGCTGATGACGAATGTTTATGAAAGTGTCATCGTCTTGAAAGAAGCGGCAGTAGGGACTCAAAGGGATCTTCATAAAGCGGAAATCTTCCTGGAACAGACATGGGAAATAACAAAATATACGGATGAAAGCATGAAAACGGTGAAGTTTTTTGAGGAAATCATTTGCTGGGAAATAAATGAGTCTAAATCGATCGCACAAACTTGAATGAAACAGGCTGCCGCTAAAGGGCAGCCTGTTTCATTTTTGACAGATTTCTGCGCTTCCTTTTTTCGGCAGTTTCATACATAATGCGCTCCATTTCCAACCATAATAAGGGATACGCATGTACATAGTTAAGGTGGTGTATTGGAATGGAAGCATCATGGATATCACTGCTGCCCTTCTTGGTCGTTATCCCGATTTCGATCCTGACGAAACAGGTGCAGCCAGGCTTGTTTGTCGGACTGCTGCTCGGGAGTTACCTTGTCGAGCCGTCGCTTTTGGGCGGAATTAAAAAGATGATCTCGTATATCGTCGATAATATCATCGTTTCCAGTAATATACGGATCATCATCTTCTTGTATGGGTTTGCCGGCTTGATCGGAATGATTAAGCTTGGAGGGGGCATTAAAGGATTTGTTCATTTGGTCAGCAAAAAAGTAAAATCCAAGAAAAGTGCTATGTTCCTGACATGGATTTCCACAATCGGTACGTTCAGTGATCCGGATTTCCGGATCGTAACGATTTCCCCGATCATGAAAGCATTAAGGAAACGTTTGAAAATGTCGAAGGAAAATATCGGATTTGCCATTGAGGCAACATCGAATCCTATAGTCGGTCTAGTTCCGATTGCTACTGCCTTTGTCGGATACATGGTCACTACGATCGGGAATGCCTTGAAGGAAGTGGGATCGACTCAAGAACCATATATCGTCTATGTGAAGAGCATTCCTTTTAACTTTTTCTCTTTTGTCATCATTTTGATCGGGATTTATTTCAGCTTTTTCCGAAAATCTGAAGATAAAGTAGGCGAAAACAAGGGCCAGTCACCTAATGATGACCAAGGGGAAGAGGATCTGCAATCTTGTCATCGCGCTTATGAAAAGGATACACCGATCAAACCTTGGAATTTGATCATCCCCCTTTTCGTTTTCCTCGGGTTCACCATTTTCTTAAGCTGGTGGGACGGGCATTTTAAAGCAAAGGGATTTTTTGATGCATTCATCCGCAGCGACGCGCTGGGGGTCATGCTTGAATCATTGATGATCGCATTCATCTTCACCTTGGTATTCTTCCTTTTCCAGCATATCAAGCTTTCAAAGCTCGTGACCCATTTTGTAAAAGGTGGAAATGAGTTGATTTCAGTCATTATCTTGCTGGCATTGATCTGGGGAGTATCAGCCGTTTCAGAGGATCTGCACTTTTCGGATTATATAACGAGCCATGTGGAAAACTGGATCCCGCATTCATTTGTGGCACCTGTCATTTTCCTGCTTGGCGGCTTAATTTCCTATTTCATCGGCTCTTCATGGGGAACATGGGGCCTGCTGATGCCGCTTGGCATTACCATGGCACATCAGGCCGGCGTTAATATCCTCGTTGTCATCGGGGCCGTATTTGCAAGCGGGACATTCGGAGCCTTTGCTTCGCCATTGAGCGATAACTCTGTCACGCTTTGTACGATCATGGACATCGACGTCATTAAGTATTCGAGGAAAAAGCTGCTTCCAGCCTGTATCGCTGCAGGAATCAGTGCAGTTTTATTCGGAGTCGCTTCGTTTATATTCAAATGAAGAGAGAGCCAATCAAAGGCTCTTTTTTTTGCGTGGGAAGCTGGTGTGAATTTTGTCTGATTTTGTCGATTGACCGATATTAGGGTGAATTGGACCGATATATTGATTTTTAGACCGATAAATGGACGAAATAGACCGATATATCCAAATTTAGACCGATAAAAGTGTTGATTTGACCGAAATCGTTGAGTTTAGAAAGAATAAAAGTCAAACATCTACTCCAAGAAGCAGGATGATCGTTTCAAAATCAACAAATCGCAGCAAATATCGTTCAAATTATGTATATATCAATCAGTTCTCACCGGATATCACCCCAAAAACGCTAAATATCTATCAACCGACAGATTCCGCCGCCACCTCCGCTACCGCCTTCGCCCCCCCCACACAGGCCGTCACCTTGAGGACCCTGCTATTGTATTAAACTAAGTTCGGCTATAATAAGGTCAAAAGGCTACTTCAAGATTAGAAGGTGGAGAATATGAAAATTCTTTTGGTCGAAGATGATCAACGGCTGGCCAAGCTCGTAGCGCGGATGCTTCAAAAGGAATTATACGTCGTGGAATGGGTTGATAATGGGGAAGATGCCTATTCCTATTTGGATACGGAGCATTTCGACCTTTTGATCTTGGATTGGATGCTCCCCGGGAAGAACGGATTGGAGATAAGCGCCAAATTGCGCAAGGATGGTTACGAAGGTCCGATCCTCATGCTGACTGCACGTGATGGAGTGGATGATTTAGTGAAAGGACTCGATTCGGGGGTAGATGATTATTTGGTCAAACCGTTTGAGTTCAAGGAACTCTTCGCAAGGATCCGCGCACTCTCAAGAAGGAGTTCACGAAAATTTGAACATGATTGCATTCAGCTGGAGGATTTGGAAATCGACCTGAATCAACATTTGCTGAAGAAGGATGGAAATCAGCTTCCCTTGACTCCGAGAGAGTTCCAGGTCATTGAATTATTAGCCCGCAATCGTAATCAGGCACTTTCAAAAGAGGTCATTATGGAACGTGTGTGGGGTTGGGATTCGGATATCAGCTATAACACCGTTGAAACTTTCATCAAGCTGCTGAGGAAAAAATTAGATCCATCAGATATGAAGAGATATATCAAAACAGTTCGCGGGGTCGGATATATGATCGAGGATCCACATGTTTGAAAAGCTTCGTAAGCAGCTGACCAGATCCTACAGCCTTTGGTTGATCATGACGGTGATAATTGTGTTCATCGTCCTTTTTTTCTCGTTTCGGGCAAGGATATACGATATAGAGAAGCAAGATGTAAAGGATATTCTCGCATATGAACAGCAGGAGCACAAAACAGATTTGAACAATACTCCCAGAAACAGCCGCAGTCTTTATGTTGTTGCGGTCAAGGATCAGAAAAATGCGATCCATATCAAGGAGCAGGGAGATTCACCATCGGCAGTGAAAGAAATCAAAGCTTTTTTCTTGGACTTGCCATGTTGTCAGGAAGCACCGAAAATCTTGAAGCTGAAAAAACAAAAAGAAGATGAACAATATATGTATGCTTCGAGTCCAATCGAAGTGGACGGAAAAAAAACAGGTGAACTTTTTGTCGCAAAGGATTTGAGTACAGTCCATGAACAAATGGAAAAGTGGTTTTATATGCTCGCATTCATCGCTATCATTGTCTTCTTCGTTTCCATCTTCATCGGAGATCGATTAGCGCATCGGGCCATGCTTCCCATCATTCAAAATGTAGAGAGGCAGCAAAAATTCTCTGCTGACGCTTCCCATGAGCTGCGGACCCCGTTAAGCATCTTTTCGGCATCTGTCGAGGTCTTGGAAGAAGAGGAGAAAGAAAGGCTCTCTCCGTTTGGCTTGACAGTATTGCAGGATTTGAAGGATGAATCATCCCTGATGAAGAAACTCGTGAACGACTTGCTGACACTGACCAAATATGACCAGCACCAAACGCAGCTGGACACGCATCCTTTTAACATTGGTGCTCTCATGGCACAAATAAAAAAAGAATATGATTATCTTTCTTTAAATAGGTACATCCTTTATATAAATAAAGCAAATGCAGACTTGAATTTAAATGGCGATCAACTAAAAATTAAACAGCTGCTTTACATTTTGCTTGATAATGCCATTAAATTTACCGACGATGGCGGGACAATAAACTTGATTTTATCGCAAACGACTTCTCATATCCTCATAAAAGTCATCGACGATGGTATAGGAATGGACGAAAGGGATGTGAATAAAGTCTTTGAGCGATTTTTTCAAGTCGACCAATCTCGTTCTTCTCAGCATGGAGGATCAGGGCTGGGGCTATCCATTGCAAAGGCAATCGTCGAAGCTCATGGGGGGACCATTGAAGTAGACAGCAAGTTGGGTGTGGGGACTACGGTCAACGTGTACCTGCCTAAATGACATGGGTCTGCTGCGATTTTCAGTTTATTTTCAGTTTTGGGTGATAAAGTGAAATTATTCAAATTTAAAAGGAGTTGCTTTTAGATGCTTTCAACCCCATTGCATCCATTATTGGTGCATTTTCCTATCGCATTATTAATCTTTGGAACGATTGCGCAGATCATTGCCCTTTGGAGAAAAGAGTTTTTCGATAAAGCGGCAACTTATCTGATCGGAAGTGGATTTGTCACAGGTTTGTTCAGTTATTGGACAGGCGATGATGCAGAGCACTTTGCCTTTGAACATTGGGGCAGGGGATTAAGATCCTTGATTCATACACACGAAACCTATGCGCTTGTCACACTTATTTTATTCGGAGTGGCCTTTGCCATTAAATTGCTCTTATTATTCATGCATAAACCATTCAAAATGGCGATTCCACTTGTGATCGTGCTTTCCTTGGCAGGAACCACGACACTTGCATTGACAGGACATTACGGCGGAAAGATCGTCTATTCCGACCATAATCAAAATGGAGCTCCAACAACAGACAGCAATGAGTAAGAATAAGCCCCCCCTCTCAGGTGACAGGCACCTGAGAGGGGGGGCTTATTTTGGTTATTTTTTTGTTGATAAAAAATGGTAGATGGCTGAGAAGTCGTCCTTGCTGTAGCCAAATTGCTTGGCGAGGCCGTATGTTTCCTTCGCGGCATGGGCAAGCGGCAAGGAAACTCCAGCTTCGAAGGCCGACTGGGACACCATTTGAAGATCTTTCTGCATATGCTCCAATGGGAACTCTGGAGAAAAGTCATTCTGGAGGATCTTCTCCTTTTTGCCTTCAAGAAATGGAGCGGTGGTCGGTCCGTTCAAGAGCGTGCCTACGACTTTTTCTTTGTCCAGCCCGAGACCTTCCCCCAAGGATACCGCTTCTGAAAAAGCTGCCATCGTTTCAGATAGCATAAGATTGATGACCAATTTCATGGAAGTACCCATTCCATGTCCTCCTTGATGCTGGATGGCTTTTCCCATCGCGTTCATATGAGGACGTGCTTGTTCAACGTCTCTTTCGCTGCCGCCGACTAAAAATACGAGTTCGCCCCTTTCCGCAGGGATTTTCGAACCTGCAACGGGTGCATCCATAAAGCGGATCTTCCGTTTTGTAGCTTCGTCTGCCATCAATCTCGAGAACGCAGGATGAACGGTGCTGCAATCGACCCATAAGCTATCTGCCCCCATTGCGTCAAGAAATCCATTCTCCCCCATTGCCACGGCTTCGACAGCCTGGGGATTTGCCAGCATCGTATATAAAATATCAACTTGAGCAGCCAGTTCTTTCGGTGTTTCTGCCCATTGTGCACCTTTTTCCAATAATGGCTCCGCTTTTTCCTTCGACCGGTTATGTACCATCACATCATAGCCTTCTTCTAATAAATTGGCAGCCATGCGGCTCCCCATGATACCCAATCCGATAAATCCTATCATCTTACAGCCTCCTTTTTGTCATTCCTACTGAAGATTATTTCCCTTTTTAGTATGGAAATCAAACTTTTGCGTGTGCTTCATAAACTCAATAAATTGTTCATGCTTATGAAAACATTGTCAACAGCATTTAATTTTACTTTAAGGGGGGAGATGGATAGAATAAAGAATAATTATTTTCGGCTTAATAAAAACAAGCAACCTCAAAGGAGACGGATTATGCTGGATTCATTGCTCATGAACTTAATGATCATTATCGTGCTTGGAATTGCTTCACAATGGATTGCCTGGCGCTTCAGGCTTCCGGCCATTGTCGTCATGTCGATTGCAGGCTTGCTGATTGGACCGATATTTGGTTTGCTCAGTCCAAAAGAGGATTTCGGCGATATGTTTAAACCGATTATTTCCATGGCAGTCGCCATCATCTTATTTGAGGGAAGCTTGAATCTTGATTTTCGCGAGGTGAGAGGGCTCGGAAGGCCGGTAACTAGAATCGTTACATTCGGTGCTTTCCTTGCATGGCTGCTCGGGTCGCTGGCAGCTTATTATGTGGCTGGTTTATCATGGGCGTCAGCTTTTGTCATCGGTGGTTTATTTATCGTTACAGGGCCGACCGTCATATTGCCGCTTTTGAGGCAGTCCAAGCTTAAGCCTCGTCCTGCGGCGATCTTAAAATGGGAAGGGATCATCGCCGATCCTTTCGGTGCGCTATTATCCGTTTTTGCGTTTGAAATCATCAGGTTTCTCCTGTCGGACTCTGAAACAGGAAACAGCTTGGTGGGCTTCTTTTTAGCCTCCTTGTTCGCTATTGTATTCGGCTGGTTCATCGGCCGTGGAACCGGCTGGATTTTCGAAAAAGGACATGTTCCGGAATATCTGAAGTCCCCCGTCGTGTTTGCCATTGTGCTTGCTTGTTTTGCCATATGCGATGGAATTTATCACGAGACGGGATTGCTGGCGGTGACAGCGATGGGGATGACCTTGGCGAACATGCATATCTCATCGATCGAGGACATGCGAAATTTTAAAGAGAATATATCCGTGCTGCTCATCTCAACGATTTTTGTCATGCTGACGGCTTCCTTGACCATGAAAACGTTGGTTGAAATTTTCAACTGGAAGATCGTTTTGTTCGTCCTGCTCATGCTGTTCATCGTCCGTCCGCTATCCATCTGGATTTCAACGATCGGGACGGATCTATCCGTAAAGGAAAAAGCGTTGGTGAGCTGGATTGCCCCCCGTGGAATCGTAGCTTTGACGGTATCAAGCTATTTTGCCAATGCTCTGTTGGATGCGGGGTTCAAGGATGCAAAAATCCTGACTTCCTTGACCTTCGCGCTCGTGTTTGCAACCGTATGTGCCCATGGGTTCTCCATGAAGTGGCTGGCGCAAAAACTTGATCTGGCAATCGGAGATGAACCCGGTGTCCTGATAGTAGGCGGTTCGAGTTTCAGTACAGGATTTGCCCGCATTATTCATGAGGATCTTGACGTACCTGTCATGATTGCTGACTCTTCCTGGCAAAGGCTTAATTCAGCACGCAGCGCAGGCATCCCTTTTTATCATGGTGAAGTTTTGGCTGAGCATACAGAATACCATCTGGATATGACGCCATATGAATTTATGTTGGCAGCCTCAGAACTCGATTCGTATAATGCCCTCGTCTGTACGACATTTGTTCCTGAAATCGGAAGGAATAACTTGTTCCAGTTGAGCTTAAGAACTGCGAAAAGCGGGGATATCGATGACCTGGGCCACACGATCGGCGGCAGGATTCTTTTTAGAAAAGGGATTACATGGGAAGAGTTAAATTTAAAAGTCGAGAAAGGATATGTTTTCAGAAAAACAAACATTACTGAAAAATATTCATTTGAAAAGTATTTGAGCGAACGTGAGGAAGGAAGCATCCTCTTGTGCATCCATCGTGCCTCCAAACGTCTTGAGTTCTTCACAGCAGACCATGAAATTAGAGGGGAAGCAGGAGATATCGTCATAAGCCTGGGGCCGCCTTGCAAAGAAAAAACGAAAATCCAAGAGAAGCTGGATGAGAAAAAGAAAAAATCGAAGGAAGAATGAAATGGGGATGGGACAGACTTAGACCTGACATCTTGATATATGGCTGTATTCTAAAGGTTCTTTTCTCAAAGATTGTTGTTTTTAATAAAAAGGCACACAATTCGGCTTTCACTTACCCTTTGATATACAAAATATAAGGCTGACCAGCATTGGTCAGCCTTAATTATATTAATCATTCCCCCATAAGAATGGTCCTACAAGGCGGTCGACCAATTCGGTTTCATGGAGGCCGCTGTGGGAAATGCTCTGATCGGTCACGATTGATTCTTTATAGTGATCCTCTGACGCGATATTTCGCAGAGCGGTTGCGCTGTCTGTGGACACAATCTGATCCCCCATGGCGCCGATTGCCAGCACTTCAAGGGTAGGATCGAATCGATCACGATTATCTACAAGCCTTTGAAGGGCCTTTGATCCCGGTTTCAAGTCTTTGACCGCGGCGCCGGTATTCACTTTGTCGTAGGATTCTTTCGTGACACCTTGAAATGGGCTGCTGATCGCGACAAATTTTAGCGGAACCGGGTAGTTGTGTGAATCGTTCGTGTTCTCCAAGTATTGGGTGATGACGAGTCCACCCATTGAATGCCCGACTAAATAGACTTGCTCGACATTGTATCGATACTTTAGTTCTTTCATCACTGCTTGCAGCCAGCCGGCTGTATCAGCGATCGTGGCGCGGTTGTTTTGGAACACCACTTGGACCAATGGATGTTTTTGGCCGACAGGAATGCCGCCTTTAAACGTTATTTGCCCATTTTTATCGACATAGCAAAGCAAAGTCCGCTTTCCCCAATTGTATCGATGCTCAAAACGGTACATCATCGATTTGAAAGAATTATACGTTCCTTTATATCCATGGACAAACACCGTCGGAATGGTTTCTTCAGGTGTAAGTTTTGAATCGTGTGATTGGACTTGGGTAGACCGATTGAATAAATAAGCAAAGCCTACGCCAAGAATGATCGCACAGACGATCAATATATGCTTGTATGACTGTCTACGTAAGTTCATGAATGACTCTCCTTAATTGCTCTTCCTTTTATTGTAGGTTATTTTACAATTGTTTTACATAGTAACATTGCGGTAATTTATTACAAAAATTTGAAAGAAATTCGATATAGGCGTTCACCTAGAAAAGCTGTGCTACATAAAATAATGCTTGAGAGTCCCTAACAGAATTCTTTGAAAGGGTGAACAAAATTGGCGGGAAAAGTGAAAAATTATTATGCAGGCGGAAATACGGCACATGGATTTTATAGCTTATTCGAATCGAATTTGGCAGGACTGGAGAAGCTCTTCATATTAAAGGGAGGCCCAGGAACGGGGAAATCAACGCTCATGAAGCAGGTAGGGCATGAGTGGTTAAAAAAAGGATTCGACATCGAATTTCTTCATTGCTCATCCGACAATGAATCGATTGACGGGGTGTTGATTCCGGCATTGAAAATCGGAATTGTCGACGGAACGGCTCCGCATGTCATTGAGCCGAAAGCACCAGGAGCAATTGAGGAGTACGTGAACCTTGGGAAAGCATGGGATGCTGAAAAACTTGCCGTCAGTAAAAATGAAATACTCGAGCTTTCAGAGCGGATAGCAGAATCGTACCAAGCGGCCTATGAACTCTTTCATGATGCGCTTGAAATCCATGATGAGTGGGAGAAAATCTATATCGAGAATATGGATTTTCAAAAGGCCAATGAATTGACCGAGGATATCATCGATGACTTATTCGGGAAAATGTATGTGAATAAGAAGTCCGATATTCGCCATCGATTCTTAGGTGCTGCCACACCGAATGGGCCTGTTGATTTCATTCAGAACTTAACAGAGGATTTATCGTATCGTTATTTTATTAAAGGACGTCCGGGTTCAGGCAAGTCAACATTATTGAAAAAGCTGGCAGCCGTCGCTGAGCAGAAGGGGTTTGATGTAGAGGTCTATCATTGCGGTTTCGATCCGAATAGCCTGGACATGGTGATCGTCAGGGAATTGGATTTCGCGATCTTTGACAGCACTTCGCCACACGAGTATTTCCCAGAAAGGGAAGGCGATGAGATTGTCGATATGTATGCCAGGGTGATCACCGCAGGGACAGATGAAAAATATAGAACGACACTTGACGATATATCCTCTCGATATGCCGTTAAGATGAAGCAAGCGACTGCCTACTTGGCCCAGGCAAAAGGACTGCACGATAAACTGGAAAAAATATATGTGAGATCGATGAATTTTTCGGTTGTCTCTGGCATAAAAGAGGAAATTGAAAAGAGTATCGAAAAACTAGCCGGAAGCCGGTTGGTGAAAAACTGAAATTGATAAAGAAATCAGGCATGCAGGATTTCCTGCATGCTCAGGCTGTCGAGAAACTCTCGACAGCCATTTTTATTTTCATTTACTTCAATAATTCACC